>NZ_JBFBIK010000104.1:0-25308 GCF_040685555.1 Sphaerisporangium sp. NPDC088356 | reverse complement strand
CCGCCTTGACCTGCAACAGGTCCTGGCAGGTCTCGATGATCAGCGCGTCGGCGCCACCGGCGATCAGGCCCGCCGCGTTGTCGCGGTAGGCGTCGCGCAGGGTGGCGTACGGAAGGTGACCGAGGGTGGGGAGCTTGGTGCCCGGGCCCATCGAGCCGAGGACGAACCGGGGCTGCTCGGCGGTCGACCAGTGGTCGGCCCGCTCGCGTGCCAGCCGGGCGCCCGCCTCGGAGAACTCGTAGATCTTCTCGGGGATGCCGTACTCGCCGAGGGCCGCGAAGTTGGCGCCGAAGGTGTTGGTCTCCACGCAGTCGACGCCCACCTCGAAGTAGGCGTCGTGCACGGCCTGGACGATGTCGGGACGCGTGACGTTGAGCACCTCGGGGCAGCCCTCGTGACCCAGCACGTCATCGAGCGTGATGTCGTAGGCCTGCAGCATGGTCCCCATGGCCCCGTCCGCGACGATCACCCGATCGGCCAGGGTCTGTCTGAAGGACGCTCTGCTGTTCATGAAGTCAAGCCTAGCGGGAGGCGCGATGTGACCGTCCGACCGCCGGAATCGCACGGGCCTTCCACCGCGCGGCAGGGGCTCCAGCGGGGCTCTAACGTCCGGCTGTCGCCTCTCCGTGACACTGAACGCCCCTCAACGAATAGGCTTAGACAGGCACAAGGCCGCCGCCGGCGGCCGAGAGGACGTCTCAGGCACGTGGGCGGCCTCGGCCAGGCGAGGAGGAGGCGGCGCGTGATCGAGCTCGAAGGACTTCCCGAGCTCGTCGACCCGGTGCTGATCGCCGCGTTCGAGGGCTGGAACGACGCGGGGGAGGCGTCGAGCGGCGCTCTCGCGCACCTGGAGGCGGAGTGGAAGGCCACCCCGCTCGTCGAGCTCGACCCTGAGGACTACTACGACTTCCAGGTCACCCGCCCGGTCGTCGAGATGGGCGACGGCCTCACGCGCTCCATCGTGTGGCCCACCACCCGCCTGCTCGTGGCGCGCCCGCCGGGCAGCAAGCGCGACGTGGTGCTGCTGCGCGGCATCGAGCCCAACATGCGCTGGCGCACCTTCTGCGCCGAGCTCGTCAGTATCAGCCTGGAGCTGGGCGTCGAGACCGCGGTGCTGCTCGGCGCCCTGCTCAACGACTCCCCCCACACCCGGCCGGTGCCGATCGTGGGCTCGGTGAGCGATCCGGGTCTCGCCCGCTCCCTCAACCTGGAGCTGACCCGCTACGAGGGCCCCACCGGCATCGTCGGGGTGCTCCAGCACTCCCTCGGCGTGGCGGGCACCAAGACGGTCTCGCTGTGGGCGTCGGTGCCTCATTACGTCGCCCAGCCGCCCAATCCCAAGGCCACTCTGGCCCTCCTGCGCCGCATGGAGGACCTGCTGGACATTCCCATGCCGCTCGGCGAGCTGCCCGACGAGGCGCAGGCGTGGGAGCACGGGGTCGACGAGCTGGCCGCCCAGGACTCCGAGGTCGCCGAGTACGTGCGCGAGCTCGAGGAGCGCAAGGACGCCGCCGAGCTGCCGGAGGCCAGCGGCGACGCGATCGCGGCCGAGTTCGAGCGCTACCTGCGGCGGCGCGACAACGACACCGAGGGCTGACACGGACACGCGTCCCCGCGAGGCGCGCGGGTGGGCATACTAACGACGAAGACCGCTAAAAGGCGCAATTCGCATACTTCCCGTTATTGCCCACGCCGGTCCGAGATTTCGAGTAATAATTGGCCGCTGCGCCGTTCCGCACCATTGCACCTGGGCGGCAGCCTCACGCGCGGCAACGATTCGATAACGGAGAGAAACACGACTCCGCAAACATCGTGAACGACGCCACCCGCGTGCTGAACCTACACATGTGACTGCGCACCTTGGGACCCCCATGGCGACTCAATATCCCGATCCGCACAAGAGAGCACAGGAGACGCGGCGACGCGTTCTCGAAATGGCCGTTTTCATGAAACAGGAGGGCGCGGACGGGGCCGGCCACCCCGCCATCGGCGCCGCCCACCCGGTGGACGGCGCCGCGTACCCTCAGCTGCGGGGCGCGACTCCGGCCCAGGCCGTGGACATGTTCCTCGCCCTTCTGCAAGACCGGCTGCCTGTCTGGCTCCGCACCCTGGAGACCCTGATGCACATGACCGGCAAGGGACGGGTGAACGACAACCTCCTGCCCGTCGCGCGTGCCGGCATCGCCTACTACGCCGAGGTGCAGGCCGCGGCGATGCCCGCGTTCCTCTCCCCCTCGATCACCGTGCGGTTCCGCGAGGCCCTGCGCGAGACCGATCTCGGCCCGGCCTCCGAGATCGCCCCCCTCGCCGAGTACCTCGCCGCCGAGCGCGGTCTCGGGCGGGTGTCGCCGGACGTCACCCCCGAGGCCAGCGCGCGACTGCTGCTCGCCGGGTGCTTCCGGCACGCCTACTACGAGATGTTCATCGGCTCCGGCCTCTCGCGGGACGACGGCGCGGTGGAGATCGTACGAGAACTGCGGCTGGAGACCGTCACCCCACGGGCGCCCGCGCTCTCCTGAGCCGCCGGCCCCGGGCCTCCCCTGCCGGTCGCGGCGGCGGCCTCGTCGAACCTGTGCCACGCCAGGGTGGCCAGGTCGTCCTCCGCACCGAGCGGGCGGCTCACCACGTCGGCCCCGCTCGACTCCAGCCGTCCATGGAAGAACCCAGGGGCCAGCAGGTAGGAGGCGAGCGCCACCCGTGGCGCGGGGCCCGAACGCAGCCTCTCCAGGGCCGCCGCGACCGTCGGGCTGCCCGCCGAGGCGAACGCCGCGGTGACCGGGCGCGCCAGCCGTACCGACAGCAGCCGGGCGGCGGAGCGCACGTCGGCGAGGGCGGCGGGGTCGGAGGAGCCGGCCGCGGCGAGGATCACCGCGTCGGTGGACCGCAGGCCGGCCGACGCCAGCCGGCGTACCAGCACGGAGGTGATCAGCGGGTGCGGGCCCAGCCGGCCCGCCACGACGGCGTCCGGCCTGGCCTTGGTCACAACGGCCGGCAGGTCGATGTGCACGTGGTAGCCCCCCGCGAGCAGCAGCGGGACCACGACCACCGGCCCAGGCACGCTCACCAGGACGTCGGCCAGCAGGGGCGAGCTGATCTCCAGGTAGGCGAGCTCGACCCGGTGGCCGGGCCGCGCCCTGCGCACCCGGTCGGCGAGGGCGGAGAGCGTGGCTTCACCCGCCGCGCTCCGCGTGCCGTGGGCGACCAGCACCAGCGTCCCGGCGGCCCCTGCCGCCGGGGGCTTGCCTCGGGAACCGCCCCTCTGGGGGGCCTCCCGGTTCGTCCTCACCCGTCGTCCTTCCGGTCGCGGCCTCTGCCGGCCGTGAGCCTCACCGGGCGTCCATCCGGTCGCAGGCCAGCCGGTAGCCGCGCTTGACGACGGTCTCGACGATGCCCGACGGGCCGAGGGCGCGGCGGAGCCGGGTGACCGCCATCTCGACCGCGTGCTCGGCCGAGTCCCTGGAGGGGCCGCCCGGCAGCACCACGCGCAGGTCGGAGCGGGGCACGACGTGGCCGGGACGCTCGGCGAGGCGCTTGAGCACGGCCATCGGCGCGGGCGGCAGCGGCTTGAGGTCGCCGTCGACGGCGACCGCGTGCCCGCGGATCTCCAGCTGGTGGGCGCCCGCGGTCACCCGCGTGACGCTGTGCTCGGGCAGGTGGCGGGCCAGGGTGCGGGCCAGCGCGCCGAGGCGCGAGCGCTCCGGCTGGATCACCGGCACGCCCTTGGCCAGTAACGGTGCCGCCGTCACCGGGCCGACGCAGGCGGCCACCACCGGGCCGCTGAAGGCCGCGACGAGCGAGTCCTCCAGACTCTCGGCCCTGGCGGCGTTGAGCATCGCCAGCACGGCCGGGGCGCTGGTGAACGCCACGGCGTCCACCGACCCCGAGATCGCCTGGGTGATCAGGCGGCGCAGCGGGGAGGCGTCGCGGTAGGGCAGCCAGCGGTAGACCGGCACCTCGATCACCGTGGCGCCCGCCGCCCGGAGCTGGGCGACGAACGCGGTCAGCGGCTCGCCGTGCAACTGCACCACGATGCGCCGCCCCCTCAGGTCCTGGCCGAGGAGGTACTGCTTGATCTCCTCGCAGGACTCCGTCAGCGGGGTCCAGTGGTCGTTCAGCCCGGCGGCGCGCACCGCCCCGCGGGCCTTCGGTCCCCGGGGCAGCAGCCGCGCCGCCGCCAGGTGGTCTGCCAGGTCGGCGGAGAGCCCCCAGCCCTCGGCCGCGGCCATCCACCCCCGAAATCCCACGCCGGTGGTGACCACCACGTCGTGGACCGGCCCTTCCAGGGACTCGCGGGTGGCCGCGAGCAGGTCGGCGTCCTCGGCGAGGGGCACCAGGCGGATCGCGGGAGCCCGTACGACCCGGGCGCCCCGCCGTTCCAGTAGGGCCGCGAACTCCTCCCTGCGGCGGGTCGCGGTCACCCCGATGGTGAACCCGGCAAGCGCGTCGGGCGCCGTCTCGAGGGTGGTCAGGGGATTGTCCAGAAGCGCGGCTGTCATTCCACGCTCACCTCCACGGTGCCGTTGGTGACACGGGTCGGATATGTCGGTACTGCAATGGCCGGCTCGTCCAGGCAGACGCCGGTGACCAGGGAGAAGACCTGCTTGTGCATGGGCGTCGCCACCACGGGCTCGTCGCCCCTGGTGCCGATGATGCCGCGCGACATCACGTACGCCCCGCTGTAGGGGTCGCGGTTGCCGACGGCGAACAGGCGCCCGTCGTAGGCCCGGAACAGCGCGATCTGGCGTCCCCTGACCAGCGCGGCGGCGCCGCGCTCGGGGATCAGGTCCGCGTAGGCGCAGATCGCTTCCCACCTCTCGCCGGTCCGGGTCACCGGAGCCTTCTGGACGGTGGTCATCGGCGTGTCACCTCCACGAGCACGGGCTTGATCTGGTCGCGTTCGGTCTCGAAGGCGATCGAGGGGTCGGGGGTGCCGGGGGCGTTGACGAAGCTGACGAACCGGCGCAGCTTGTCGGGGTCCTCGACGGTGGCGCGCCACTCGTCGAAGTAGCCGGCGACGTGGCGCTCCATGCCCGCGTCCAGGTCGGCGGCGATCCCCAGCGAGTCGTTCACGATCACGTCGCGGAGGTGGTCGAGGCCGATGCCCTGGACCCAGGCGGCCGTGCGCTGGAGGCGGTCGGCCGTGCGGATGTAGAACATCAGGAAGCGGTCGATCGTGCGGACCAGCTGTTCGTCGGTCAAGTCGCTCGCCAGCAGGTCGGCGTGGCGGGGCTTGAAGCCGCCGTTGCCCCCGACGTAAAGGTTCCAGCCGTTGTCGGTGGCGATGATCCCGAAGTCCTTGCCGCGCGCCTCGGCGCACTCGCGGGCGCACCCGGAGACGGCCGCCTTGAGCTTGTGCGGGGAGCGCAGCCCCCGGTAGCGCAGTTCGAGCGCGATGGCCATGCCGACCGCGTCCTGCACCCCGTACCGGCACCACGTGGACCCCACGCAGGACTTCACCGTGCGCAGCGCCTTGCCGTAGGCGTGCCCGGACTCGAAGCCGGCGCCGACCAGCCGCTTCCAGATCTCGGGAAGCTGCTCCACCCGGGCACCGAACAGGTCGATCCGCTGCCCACCGGTGATCTTGGTGTAGAGGCCGAAGTCGCGGGCGACCTCCCCGATCACGATGAGCTTCTCCGGGGTGATCTCGCCGCCCGGGATGCGGGGCACCACCGAGTATGTGCCGTTCTTCTGGATGTTGGCGAGGAAGTGGTCGTTGGTGTCCTGCAGCGCCGCCTGCTCGCCGTCGAGGACGTGCCCGCCGTTCAGCGACGCCAGGATCGAGGCGATGACGGGCTTGCAGACGTCGCAGCCGCGCCCCCGGCCGTGCTCGCCGATGAGCCGCGAGAACGTCGTGATCCCGCGCGCCCGGACGATCTCGAACAGCTCGGGCCTGCTGTGGTCGAAGTGCTCGCACAGCGCCTTGCTCGGGACGACGCCCTCGGCCGCCAGGATCGAGACGAGCGAGGGAACGCAGCTGCCGCAGCTCGTGCCCGCCCTGGTGCACTTCTTGACGCCCGCCACGTCGGTCAGGCCGTGCTCGGCTATGGCCGCGCCGATGTCCCCCTTGGTGACGTTGTTGCAGGAGCACACCTGCGCGTCGTCGGGGAAGTCCGCCCCCGTGACCCCCGCCACCGAGCCCGTCCCCGCGAACAGCAGCTCGCTCGGCGCTGCGGTCAGCGCCCTGCCGACCATGGGCCGCAGCAGGTTGTAGGGCGAGGCGTCGCCGACGCAGACGCCGCCGAGCAGGGTGCGGGCGTCGTCGCTGATGAACAGCTTCTTGTAGACGCCGGCCACCGGGTCCATGTAGGTCACGTCGAGCTCGCCGGACAGCCGCCCGAAGCTGGCCACCTCGACGCCGAGCAGCTTGAGCTTGGACGACAGGTCCGCGCCGGTGAACGACGCCGAGCCGCCGAGGACGCGGTCGGCGGCCACCTCCGCCATGGTGAAGCAGGGCCCGACCAGGCCGTAGACCATGCCGCCTGCCAGGGCACACTCCCCCACGGCGTAGATCGCCGGGTCGGCGGTGCGCATCCCTTCGTCAACGACGACGCCGCCCCGCTCGCCCACGGGCAGGCCGGCCAGACGGGCCAGCTCGTCGCGCGGGCGGATGCCCGCGGAGAAGACCACGACCCCCGCGTCGACGGCCGTGCCGTCGGCGAGGATCACCCGGTCGTCCTCGACGCGGTCGAGGCCCGTCCCGGTGTGCACGGTGAGGCCGAGCCTTTCGATGTGGCCCCTGAGCACCGCCCCGCCGCCCTCGTCGACCTGGCGGGGCATCAGCCAGCCGCCCATCTCGACGACGTGCGTGGAAAGCCCGAGCCCGCGCAGCGCGTCGGCCGCCTCCAGCCCGAGCAGGCCGCCACCGACGACCACCCCGGAGCCGACCTGCGCGGACGCCGCGCGGATGGCGTCCAGGTCCTCGATGGTGCGGTAGACGAAGGCCCGCCCGGCCCCGGGCACCGGCGGCACGAACGGCGCCGACCCCGTGGCGAGGACCAGCACGTCGTACGGCTCGTCGTGGCCGGCCTCGGTGGTCACGGTGCGGCGGGCGCGGTCGATCGAGGCCACCCTGTCGCCCAGCCGCACCACCACCGGCCCGCCGGGAGCCGGGTAGGTCAGGTCGTCCGCGCTCGTGCCCGGCAGGCCGGACAGGTAGGAGGTTAGCGCCACGCGGTCGTACGCGGGCCTCGGCTCCTCCCCGAAAACGGTGATCGTGCCGGTGAAGCCCCTGTCGGCCAGCGTCTCGACGAACCGGTGGGCCGCCGGCCCGTACCCCGCGACCACGATCCTCACGCGCGGACCTCCTCTTGCTCGCGCAGCCAGCCGATGAGCCCCTCGACCGCGTTGCGGCAGGTGCCGCACCCGGTCGTGGCCCTGGTGGCGGCCACCACGGCCGCCGTGTCGCGGGCGCCCGCCTCCCAGCAGGCGCGGATGCGCCCCTTGGTCACGTTGTTGCACTCGCACACCCGCGCGGAGTCGGGCATGCGGACCGGGCTGTCGGCGAGCGCCGCGCCGTCGAGGCCGGGGAACAGCAGCCCGGCCGGGTCGCCGGGAAGCGGCCCGCCCCGGTCGTAGAGCTGCGTGAGCGTGCCGACCGTGGGCGACTCGCCGACCAGGATCGCGCCCACCAGGCGGTCGTTTCTGATCACGAGCTTGCGGTAGATGCCTCGCGCCCTGTGGCTGAAGCTGACGACCTCCACCGCGCCGGAGGCGTCCTCGGTCAGGTGCGTCTCGCCCATGGCCGCCAGCTCGACGCTTTTCGCCTTCAGGCGGGTGACCAGGCGCGAGCCGCGGTACCTCGCGGTAGGATCCGCCCCGGTGATCAGGTCGGCCACCACGGCCGCCTGCTCCCACGCGGGCGCCACCAGGCCGTACACCGTGCCGTCATGCTGGGCGCACTCCCCGATGGCGTAGATCGCCGGATCGGCGGTGCGCATCCGGTCGTCGACGACGATCCCCTGGGCCACCTCCAGGTCGGCGTCTCTGGCGAGGCCGGCGAGCGGCCGTACCCCGCAGGCGAGCACCACCAGCTCCGACGCGCGCGTCTCGCCCGTGGCCAGCTCGACGCCGTGGGCGTGGATCGCCGAGACGCTGACCCCGGTCCTGACGGTCACCCCGAGCCCGGCCAGCGCCTCGCCGAGCACCAGCCCGGCCTCGGCGTCCAGCTGGCGGTCCATCAGGTGCCCGGCCAGGTGGAGCAGGGTGACCGGCATGCCGCGCCCGGCGAGGCCGCGCGCGGCCTCCACCCCGAGCAGGCCGCCGCCGATCACGACCGCGCCGGTCGCGGTCGCCGCCGCGCCCAGGATGCGGTCGCAGTCATCCATGGTGCGGAACGCGATCGCCCGGGTGGCACCGGGGATCGGCGGCACGACCGGCTCGCTGCCCGTCGCCAGCACCAGCACGTCGTACGGCTCGCGCCCGCCGCCGGCGGTCAGGACCGTGCGGGATTCGCGGTCGATCGCAGTGACCGTGACGCCGAGGCGGGCGGTCACCCCCTCGGCCTGCGCGGGCAGGCGCACCTGCTCGGGGCTCGCGGTGCCCGCGAGCACGTTGGACAGCAGCACCCGGTTGTACGGCCCCCGGGTCTCGGCTCCGAACACCGTGACCTGGACGCTCTTGTCCCGGGCGCGGACCTCACCGGCCAACCGGGTGCCGGCCATGCCGTTGCCGATGACGACGAGCCTCACGCGCCCCGCCCCCGCCCGGCACGCGCCGCCGCGCCATCCCGCTCGCCCGCCATCAGGACGGGGGCGCGCCGCTCGACGCGCACGGCGCAGACCTTGAACTCCGGCATGCGGGACACCGGGTCAAGGGCGGGGTTGGTGAGACGGTTCGCGCCCTCCCAGTGGAAGGGCATGAACACCGTGTCGCGGCGGATGGCGCGGGTGACCCTGGCGACGGCCTCGGCCGAGCCCCTGCGGCTGGACACCGTGACCATGTCACCGGGCGCCACCTCCAGGCGTTCGGCGAGGTCGGGGTGGAGCTCGACGTACGGCTCGGGGGCCGCCTCGTTCAGCGCGGGGATCCGCCGGGTCTGCGCGCCGCTCTGGTAGTGCGCGAGGACGCGGCCCGTGGTCAGGTAGTACGGGTAGTCGCCGTCGATGTCCTCGGCCGCGGGCCGGTGGTCGACGGGCACGAACCTGGCCCGCCCGTCCGGCGTGGGGAACCGGTCGAGGAACGGGCGCGGCGTGCCGGGGTGGTCCTCGGATGGAGCGGGCCAGAAGACGCCGGTCTCGGCGGCGATCCGCTCGTAGGTGATGCCCGAGTAATCCGCGACTCCGCCCGCGCTCGCCCGGCGCAGCTCGTCGAACACCACGCCCGGGTCGGCGGAGAAGCCCTCGTCGTGACCCAGCCTGCCGGCGAGGCCGGAGAGGATCGCCAGGTCGCTCCGCACCCCCGAGGGCGGAGCGACGGCCTGGCGGCGCAGCAGGACCCTGCCTTCCAGGTTGGTCATCGTGCCGTGCTCCTCGGCCCACTGGGTGGTGGGAAGCACGACGTCGGCCATCGCGGCGGTCTCCGACAGCACGAAGTCGGAGACCACGAGCAGGTCGAGCGCGGCGAGCCGCTCGCCCACGTGGCTCGCGCGCGGGGCCGACACCACCGGGTTGGAGCCGAACACCAGCAGGGCCCGCGCCCCCTCGGCGGTGCCGAGGGTGTCGAGCAGCTCGTACGCCGAACGGCCGGGCCCGGGAAGCTCGCCGGGGTCGATCCCCCAGACCCCGGCGACGTGCGCGCGGGCGGCGGGATCGCCGATCGAGCGGTAGCCGGGCAGCTGGTCGGCCTTCTGGCCGTGCTCGCGCCCGCCCTGGCCGTTGCCCTGGCCGGTGACGCAGCCGTAGCCGGAGCCGGGCCGTCCCGGCAGGCCGAGCGCGAGGGCCAGGTTGATGAACGCGGTCACCGTGTCGACGCCCTTGGCGTGCTGCTCGGCGCCCCGGCCGGTGAGGATCATCGCCGTGCCCGCGCCCGCGAGGAGGTGGACGGCCTCGCGCATCCGGGCCACCGGCACACCGGTGACCCGCTCGGCGCGCTCGGGCCACCACGACGCCACCGACTCGCGGACCGCCTCGAAACCGGTCGTGCGGGCGGCGATGTAGTCCAGGTCGGCCTGCCCCTCGGTGATCGCGATGTGCAGCAGCGCCAGGGCGAGCGCCAGGTCGGTGCCCGGGGTCACCCGCAGGTGCAGGGTGGCCTGCCTGGCCGTGCGGGTGTCCCTCGGGTCGATGACGATGAGGGTGTTGCGCAGATGCCGCAGGAACGGCGGCATGGTCTCCGCGACGTTGCCGCCGACCATCATCACCGCGCCGGCCGCGGCGACGTCGGTGATGGGGAACGGCAGGCCCCGGTCCATCCCGAACGCGCGGTTCGAGGCCGCCGCCGCGGACGACATGCAAAAGCGGCCGTTGTAGTCGATATGGCTGGTCCCCAGCGCCACCCGGGCGAACTTGCCGAGCTGGTAGGCCTTCTCGTTGGTGAGGCCGCCGCCTCCGAACACCGCCACCGCGTCCCTGCCGTGCTCGGCCTGGATCCCGCGTACGGCCGCGGCGACGCGGTCGAGCGCGTCGTCCCAGCTCACCGGCTCAAGAGGGCTCGTACGGCTCGCGCGGGCGAGCGGCGTGGTGAGGCGTGCGCCGCTGGTCAGCAGCTCACCTGCCGTCCATCCCTTCTGGCAGAGTGCTCCGGCGTTCGCCGGGATGTCGTGCCGCGGGGTGATCGCGATCGTGCCGCCGGTCCCCCCGCTGACGTTCATGCCGCACTGCAGCGCGCAGTACGGGCAGTGCGTCGCCTCTCCCCTGTGGACCGGCGACATCACAGGCGCCGGCGGGGAAAGTGAGATCAGCATGGATTCGATGGTGCTTTCAGGCCGTTTCACCGTTGGGTCCCTCCTGTTACCTCTGTGCTACAAGCCGCCAACCGTGTTCACATCCGGGGTGGATCGCCTGTGCGCACATCGCCGCGACCGCCCCGTGAGGAGTCACGCTCAGACGCGGGCGGCGGCGAGGCTGGGCGCGAGGCGGGCGCCCACCGTGCGCAGGTAGCAGAACCACGTCAGCGCGGCGCAGGCGGCGTAGAAGCAGGCGAACGCGACCAGCGCGGCGCCCGCGCCGCCCGTCGCCGCGATCGAGGTGCCAAAGCCCCGGTTGATGAAGAACCCGCCGAAGGCGCCCACGGCCGAGATGATCCCGATGGCCGCCGAGCTGTCTCGCCTGCCGGCCGCGACGGCGGCGGCGAGCGCCGTCTCGTCCCCGGCAGGGACGCCCTCGACCGCCTTGGCCTTGAAGATGGCGGGGATCATCCGGTACGTCGAGCCGTTGCCCACCCCCGTCAGCGCCACCAGCAGCAGGTAGGCGCAGAAGAACAGGGCGAAGCTGTTGGCGCCCAGCCCGAAGGCGACCAGCGCGATCGCCACCACCATCGCGGCGAAGTTCCACAGCGTGACCCGCGCCCCGCCCAGCCGGTCGGACAGCCGCCCGCCCGCGGGCCTGATCAGCGAACCCACCAGGGCCCCGAGGAAGGCCCAGGTGACGGCCGAGGCGTGCCCGGGGAACTGGCTCTTGATGAGCAGCGGGAAGGCGGTGGTGTAGCCGATGAACGAGCCGAACGTGCCGATGTAGAGCAGCGACATGATCCAGGTCTGCGCCCTGCCGGCGATCTTCAGCTGTTCCCTTGCGCTCGCCCTGGCGGAGGTGAGGTTGTCCATGAAGAAGAACGCGCAGACGGCGGCGACCACGATGAACGGCACCCAGAACAGCCCGGCGGCCGCCAGCCCGAACCCGGTGATCACCAGCGGCATGACCAGCTGAACGGAGCTGACGCCGATGTTGCCGCCCGCGGCGTTCAGGCCGAGCGCCCAGCCCTGCTTCTTCTCGGGGTAGAAGTAGGTGATGTTGGCCATGCTGGAGGCGAAGTTGCCGCCGCCGAGACCCGCGGTGGCCGCGATGAGCAGGAAGGCCCAGTACGGCGTCGCGGGGTCGCCGACCGCCACGGCCAGCAGCACGGCCGGCACGAGCAGCAGCAGGGCGCTGACCACGGTCCAGTTCCTGCCGCCGAACTTCGCCGGGGCGAAGGTGTAGGGCAGGCGCAGCGCCGATCCGACCAGGTTCGGCAGCGAGACGAGCCAGAACAGCTGGTCGGTGGAGAACCGGTAGGCGCCGAGCTTGACGGCGACGATGCTCCAAACGGTCCACAGGGTGAAGCCGAGATGCTCGGCCAGGATCGAGAACACCAGGTTCCTGCGGGCGACGCCCTTGCCCCGGCTCTCCCAAAAGCCCGGGTCGTCCGGGTTCCAGTCGGATATCCATCGGCCCTTCGCCGGCACGGTCCGCATAGCCTCCGCCACCGTCACGGTTCCTCCTCTTTTGTTGTGAATCGGGAGGTCCGAAGGTATCGGAAACGATCACACCGCTTGACGACGGTTGTCAGGTATTGGCGTTACGTCTGACGCACCGGCGAAACTCGTGATCTACAGGCATCACGCCCGCAACATGGATTTAACAAAGATTGCCCGGCGGGCAGACCGGGAACTCCTCCTGGGGAAACCTTCAAACGGAGTCGTCACCCCCCGGGAGCGGGCATGACCAGCGTCCAGCCGATCAGGCTCTTCGCCGATCCGGTGCTCCGCACCGTGGCCGACCCGGTCAGGGAGTTCGACCGCTCCCTGCGGGAGCTGGTCAAGTCGCTCCTGGCCACCACCCGCGCCGGGTCCGGCCGCGCCGGGCTCGCCGCTCCGCAGATCGGCGTGCCGCTGCGCGTCCTGGTCTTCGAGGTCGACGGCAGGTCGGGCCACCTGGTGAACCCCCGCCTGGAGGCGTCCGGGCGCACCATCGTCGCCGACGAGGCGTGCCTGTCGGCCCCCAACATCTGGTGGCCCCTGGAGCGTTCCTACTCCGTCGTCGCCCGTGGCCGCGACATGCACGGCAAGCCCGTCACCGTGCGCGCGCTCGGGATGCTGGCCAGGGTGCTCCAGCACGAGGTGGACCACCTCGACGGCGTGCTGTTCAGCGACCGCCTCCCCGCCGAGGAGCGGGAGCGGTTCCTGGAGACCATGCCCTAGATCGGCCACCGGTCCCGTCTCCCGCCGGCCCCAGTACGACCCCGCCTCGCCGGACTACACCGGCACACCTTGATTGTCTGTGTGCTGTGTCCCTTTTTTCCTAAAACGAGCGTTCTGTGCTCATGTGGGCGGGTAGGGCAACGATCGATTCGGCAGGCCGGAGAAGGAGGCAATTGTGACAGGCGGACTGAAGGTAGCCCTGGCCGTCGCCCTCGGATACTTCCTCGGCCGTCACCGCCGGTTCAAGCTGGCGGTCGCGCTGGGCGTGGCGGGGGCCACGGGCCGGTTGGGCGGGGCCCGGGGAAACCTGCTGGAACAGGGACTCAAGCTGGTCAGCTCCTCCCCGGAGCTGGAAAAGATCATCAGCAGTGTCCGCGGCGAGCTGTTCGAAGCCGGGAAGGCCGCGGCCAAGGCCACGGCGAGCAGGCAGGTGGGCTCGCTGAGCACCAAGCTCCAGGAGCGCGCCGAGGCCCTGCAGCACGCGGCCGACGTCGCCGCGGGCCTGGAGGACGTCGCGACCGGCGCCACGACCGCCGCGACCGGCGCGGCCGAGGGTGCCACGAAGACGGCCAGAGGCGGGGTCAGGGGCCTTCGCGACAGGGCGGCCGGTGGAGTGCGCGCCGCCCGTTCCCGCGTGCGCCCGCCCGCCGAGGAAGAAGAAGAGGAAGAGCCGTACGAGGACGAGTACGACGAGTACGAGGACGAAGACGAGGAGTACGAAGAGGAAGCACCCCCGCGGCGCGGGCCCTCGGGAACCGAAGGCCGCGGCAGACCGGCCGGACGTGGAGTAAGGGAGCCCCTGGACGACGAGGAAGAGGAAGAGGACGAAGACGAGGAGCCCGGGCCGCGCGGCCGCGTGGTGCGTGACCAGCCGCCGCCGCGTTCCCGTCCCATTCGCCGGAACCGGGGGTGACGTCCATGGCGGACAAGGACAAGGGCGGAGCGGCCGGGGGGCTGCTGAGCCCGGTCAAGCACCAGCTACGGGGCATCGCCGGCATCGCCGGCAAGCTGGCCCTCGCCGCGGTGAAGCGCAAGGTCGAGCAGACCACCAAGCAGCTCACCGGCATCGCCGAGGGCGGCGGGCTCCAGACGCTCGGCCAGCTGGCCGGCTCCGAAGGCAAGATGGGCCGGGTCAAGGGCCTGGCCAAGATGGCTTGGGGCGGCCTGAAGCAGAAGCTCGGGTTCGGCGGGGCGGCGGGCAAGAAGAAGCTCAAGCTCACCAACATCGTCGAGTCACTGGACTTCGGAGCGCCCCGCCGCCTGGTGTACGACGTGTGGACGCAGTTCGAGGACTGGCCGACCTTCACCAAGAAGATCGAGAAGGTCGTCCAAGAGAGCGACGAGAAGCTCACCTGGCAGGTGAAGATCTTCATCCCCCGCCGCCAGTGGGAGTCCACGATCATGGAGCAGGTCCCGGACGAGGAGATCATCTGGCGGTCGAAGGCCGCGAAGGGCTATGTCGACGGGTCGGTGACCTTCCACGCGGTCACCGACGACATGACGCGGGTCCTGATGGTCCTCGAGTACCACCCCAAGGGCCTGGTAGAGCACATCGGCAACCTGTGGCGGGCACAGGGACGCCGCGCGCGCCTTGAGTTCAAGCACATCCGGCGCCACATCATGACGCAGGTGCTGCCCCACCCCGAGGAGATCCAGGGCTGGCGCGGCGTCATCCACGATGGCGAGGTCGTCAAGGACCACGAGACCGCCATGCGCGAGGAAGAGGAAGAGCGCGAGCGGGAGGAACGCGGCGAGGCCGAGCCCGAGGAAGGCGAGTACGAAGAGGGCGAGTACGAAGAGGGCGAAGCGCCCGAGGAGGGCGAGGAGGAGCCCGAGGAGGGCGAAGAGGCCGAAGAGGCCGAAGAGGCCGAAACCGAGGAGGGGGAGGCCCCCGAAGGCGAGGAGGCGGCCGCCGAGCCCGGGGAAGAGGGCGGCGAGGAGGCTCGTGAACGGCGCCGCCGTCTCTGGAGCAGGCGGGGTGAACGCCCGGACAGGCCCCGGGGCGCCGTCCCCGCCGCGGAAGAGGAACCACGGGCACGACGGCGCGGGCCCGAGCCCTCGGAGGCTCCCGCCCGCAGGCGCGGGCCCGAGAGCGGAGAGCCGGGGGAACCACCGGTCCGGAGGCGCAGACCCGAGAGCGGGGAGCCCGGCGAGCCACCGGCCCGCAGGCGCAGACCCGAGAGCGACGAGCCCGGCGAGCCACCGGCCCGCAGGCGCAGACCCGAGAGCGGCGAGCCCGGCGAGCCACCGGCGAGGCGGCGCAGGCCGGAGACCGCCGAAGGCGAGGAGCCCGCTCGCCGGCGTCCACGCCCCGAGCCCGGACCCCAGGGCCGGTGAGACGGCCCGCCACCCCGTAGACACCGACACCAAGGAGCGCAGCGTATGACCATCGTGCAGCCCTCAGGGGGCGGAGCGGCCGGGCGGTCGTCTTCGGGCGGCGGACTGGCCGACGTCATCGACACGATTCTCGACAAGGGCCTCGTCATCGACGTCTACGTCAGCGTCGCCCTCGTGGGCATCGAACTGCTGACCATCAACGCGCGTGTCGTCGTCGCCAGCGTGGACACCTACCTGCGGTTCGCCCAGGCGGTGAACCGGCTGGACCTCGCGGAGGGCCAGAAAGGGCTTCCCGAGCTGATGCAGGACATGACGCAGGGCGTCGCCAAGTCGAAGACCAAGGGCATCGCACAGGGCGCGCTGGAGGCCGCGGGCGACAAGCTCCGCGAGTTCATCGAGCCCGCCGAAGAGCCGGCGCCGCGTCGCAGGCGCAGGCGGGAGGAGGACTGATATGGCCCGCTCAACCCCGAGTGCCCCGGCACCCGGATCCGGCCAGGACACCCGGCAGGACGTACCCCAGGGCTCGCAGGCGCCCAAGCCCGGGGGCGGCACGCGCACCGCCGCCGGCACGCGGATCCCCGACAAGACGCGTGAGGCCGCCGGCGCGAAGGACGCCCAGGAGTCCGGCACCACTCCCAAGGCCGAGCGGCGGCCGGGCCAGAGGGGGGAGGACTCCGGCGCCGCCGGGGTCCCGGGCGAGCAGGCGACCGCGTCGTACATCTACGGGATCCTGCCGGGAGACGTCGAGTTGACCCCTGAGGCCCGGGGGGTCGGGGACCCGCCGGGCGAGATCAGGCTGGTGCGGCACGAGGACATCGCGGCGCTGATCAGCGACCTGCGCCTGAACCGTCCCCTCGGCATGCCCCAGGACCTCGTGGCGCACCAGAGCCTGCTGGACGACGTCGCCGCCGAGGTGCCGGTGCTCCCGCTGCGCTTCGGCGCGGTCATGGAGAGCCCGGAGGCGGTGGTCAGAGAACTGCTGGCACCCCATCACGACGAGTTCCGCTCCGCGCTCGAAGACCTCGAAGACCGCGCCCAGTACGTCGTCAAGGCGCGCTACGAGGAGGGCACGGTGCTCAGGGAGGTGCTCCAGGAGCAGCCGGAGGCCAGACGGCTGCGCGAGGAGATCCGCGACCTGCCCGAGGAGGCGACCTGGGACGCCCGGATCCGGCTCGGGGAGGTCATCAACGAGGCGATCGAGGCGAAGCGGGCCGCCGACACCCAGACCCTCGCCGAGGGCTTGGCGCCCCACGCCGTGGCGGTCGTCATCCGCGAGCCGACCCACGAGGTGGACGCCGCGCATCTGGCCGTCCTGGTGGAGACCGGCAGGCAGGACGACTTCGAGGAGGCCCTGAACGAGTTCGGCCGCAGGTGGGCGGACCGCGTCACCCTGCGCCTGCTCGGCCCGCAGGCCCCGTACGACTTCGTCACGACACAGAGATAGAGGTCCTGAGACATGGGTTTGTTCGGCATGCTCGTCAGCTGGCCGCTCGCGCCGGTCCAGCTGCTGATCAAGCTCGGCGAGCTGATAGAGGAGCAGGTCGACCACCAGCTGCACGACCCGGCGTCCGTGCGCCGACAGCTGGAGGAGGTGGAGGAGGCCAGGGCCGCCGGCCTGATCTCCGAGGAGGAGGAGGCCCGCGCCATGGAGGACATCCTCCAGCGGATGATGTCCTAGCGGCGCGGCCTCCCCGGAAGCGGCGAAAGGAAGTGATGTCGTGCCCGCGAGTCGCAGGTTGCATGGTGAGCCCGTCGAACGTGGTAGGCGCGGTGAGCGCGTCGCCGGCGGATACGCTCCCGGCGACTCCTACGAGTACGACGACGCCGTGGACGACGCCCTGGACGAGGACGCCCCGGCGGAGGAGGACGAGCCTGCCACGCCGCCGGGACGCCGCGCGGAGCGGGTGAGGCCGTCGCGGCGCCTGACGGCGGCCACCGCCGGGCGCGCGGGGCTGCGCTACATCACCGAACTGACCGGCAAGGACGTCGAGGGGGTCACGCTGGTGCAGCCGGCGGGCGACGGGTGGACCGTCGAGGTGGAGGTCGTGGAGGACCACCGCGTCCCCTCCTCGGGCGACACCTTGGGGATCTACGCGGTCGATCTGGACTCCGAGGGCGACCTTGTGTCGTACCGGAGGGTCCGGAGCTTCAAGCGCGCCAAGGGTGACACGGGCGGGGTGTGCTGAGGTGTCCGACCCGACGCGCTCCGCGCGCGTGACGCCCCAGCCGTACGGCTCGCGGGCGCCCGTGGCACGCGACTCCGGCGGCAACCTCGGCGACATCCTTGAGCGGGTGCTCGACCGGGGCGTCGTGATCGTGGGCGACATCCGGGTGAACCTGCTGGACATCGAGCTGCTCACGATCAAGCTGCGGCTGCTGATCGCCTCGGTGGACACCGCTCGGGAGCTCGGCATCGACTGGTGGGAGCACGACCCGTGGCTCAGCTCGAAGGACCGCGACCTGGTGGAGGAGAACCGGACGCTGCGGCGCCGGCTCGCCGCCGTGGAGGGCGAGGAAGCCGTGGAGGCTGAGGAAGCCGAGCCGCGCCCGATCGAGCGGCCGCGCGGGACCGAGGCCTACGAGCGCGACGGGGCGTACCGGACCGCCGGCCGGAAGGACCGCGGTGGCTGACACGGGGACGTACCTGTACGCGGTCACCCGCGAGGAGGACCGCGTGGATCCGGCCGCCCTGGAGGGCCTGACGGGCGTGGCGGGAGCCCCCGTCCACACGGTGGCGCACGCGGGCCTCGTCGCGTACGTGGGGACCGTGCCGCTGGAGGAGTTCGGGGAGGGGCCGCTGCGCCGCTCGCTGGAGGATCTCGACTGGGTCGGCGAGACCGCCCGCGCGCACAACCGCGTCGTGGAGGCCGTGGCCGAGGTGGCCCCGACCGCCCCGGTGCGGCTGGTGACCGTGTACAGCGGCGAGGACCAGGTCCGCGACATGCTGGACCGCAGGCGCGACGACTTCGCGGCGGTGCTGGCGCAGGTGGCCGGACGGCTGGAGTGGGGCGTGAAGGCGTACGCGGAACGGGCCGCCGAGCCGCCCTCCGAGCCCGGCCAACAGAGGGCGGCGCCGGTGAAGCCGGGGACCGACTACCTCAGGCGCCGTAAGGAGAGCCTGCGCAGCCGCGACGACGCCTGGCGCGACGCGGCGCGACGCGCGGAGGACATCCACGCCGCCCTGGCGGCCGTCGCGGTCGCGAGCAGGCGCCACCGGCCCCAGGATCCGCAGCTGTCCGGCCGCGACGACTGGATGCTGCTGAACGGGGCCTATCTCGTCGACGAGGATCTGAGCGAGGAGTTCGCCGCCACCCTGGACGGGCTTCGCGGGCCGGGGGTGGAGATCGAGCTCACCGGCCCCTGGGCGCCGTACTCCTTCACCCAGTTGGAGCCCGGCGGCGCGGAGGCCGAGCCGGGCGGCGGCGAACCACGGCCGGGCGTACCGGAAGCGGAGTCGCGGGAGTCGGAAGCGGGGGCGCGCGATGACGCGTGACCTAGCCCCGCGGGGCGCTCGGCTGGCGGCCGAGGGACGGCTGCCCACCGAGCGCGTCGCCCTGGTGGACCTGCTCGACCGGCTGCTGGCGGGAGGCGTCGTGATCACCGGCGACCTGGTCCTGTCCATCGCCGACATCGACCTCGTGCGCATCTCCCTGCGAGCCCTGGTCATGTCGGTCCGGGCGTCCGAACCGCTCGAAACGGGGGTGCGGCATGAGCAGTCCCCGCTCTGACCCCTCCGGGCCGCGCGAGCCCGCGCGCGGCCGGGTGCGCAGGGTCCCCGAAGGCTCCGACCCGCGCTCGGGTAGCTGGCACCTCGACACCGACCCCGAGACGGTCGAGCGCGACCTGACCCGGCTGGTCCTCACCCTGGTCGAGCTCGTCCGGCAGCTCGTGGAGCGCCAGTGCGTGCACCGGATGGACCAGGGCGACCTGTCGGAGGAGCAGATCGAGACGCTCGGCCTGACGCTGATGCGCCTGGAAGAGGCCATGGCCGAGCTGTGCGAGCGCTTCGGCCTGTCCCCTTCGGACCTGAACCTCGACCTTGGCCCCCTGGGCACCCTGCTTCCGACCGACTGAGCGGCCCCTTAGAGCGCGACTCCGAGGAGGGTGTCGGCGATGGCGCGTACCAGGGCGGGCGCGCCGGGGTCGGTGCCCTCGCCGCCGGCCGCGCGGGCGGCCCAGGCGTCGACGGCCGCGAGCGCCCCGGGCGTGTCCAGGTCGTCGGCCATGCGCTCCCTGACCTGCTGGAGGACGGGGAGCGCGTCCGGGCCGGCCGGCAGGCCGGCGGCGGAGCGCCAGCGCGCGAGCCGCTCCGACGCGGAGCCGATCTGGCCGGCGGTCCACTCCCAGTCGGCGCGGTAGTGGTGGGCGAGCAGGGCCAGCCGGATCGCCATGGGGTCGTGCTCGGCGCGGAGCCGGGAGACGAACACCAGGTTGCCCCGGGACTTCGACATCTTCTCGCCGTCGAGCGCGACCATGCCCGCGTGCACGTACGCCTTGGCGAAGGGCCACTCCCCCGTGGCGACATGCCCCTCGCTGGCGCCCATCTCGTGGTGGGGGAAGATCAGGTCGGAGCCGCCGCCCGACACGTCGAACCCGCTGCCGAGGCAGCTCAGCGCGATCGCGGTGCACTCGACGTGCCAGCCGGGCCGTCCAGGGCCGAAGTCCGACGGCCAGGACGGCTCGCCGGGCCGCTCGGCGCGCCACAGCAGCCAGTCGAGCGGGTGGCGCTTGCCCTCACGCGCGGGGTCGCCGCCGCGCTCGGCGAACAGTTCGAGCATCTGCTCCTCGGAGTAGCCCGAGACGGCGCCGAACTTCGGGGCCGCGGCGACCGAGAAGTAGACGTCGCGGCCGATCTCGTAGGTGGCGCCCTTGTCCTTCAGCCGCCCGATCAGCTCGGCGACCTGGGCGACGACCTCGGTGACGCCCACGTACTCGTCGGGGGGAAGGACGCGCAGCGCTTCCATGTCGGTGCGGAAGAGCTCGATCTCCCGCTCGGCGAGGTCGCGCCAGTCGATGCCCGTCTGCTCCGCGCGCTCCAGGAGCGGGTCGTCGACGTCCGTCGCGTTCTGCGTGAAGTGGACCCTGTGACCGGCGTCCCGCCACACCCGGTTCACCAGGTCGAACGCAAGGTAGGTGTTGGCGTGGCCGAGATGGGTCGCGTCGTACGGCGTGATGCCGCAGACGTACATCCGTGCCTCAGGAGCCGGGGATGTCTCCCTGATCCCCCTTGCCGAGGTGTCGTACAGCCGGAGAGGAAGGCCGGCGCCGGGCAGGGGGGAGATGTTCGGAGCGGACCACGATCGCATGCCCTGAGCCTATCCAGGTGGCGGGGTGGTGCGATCACACCGGGGTGTCCGTTTTGAGGCGAGAGAGTCCATGGTGGCCAATGACACAAAAAGGTACTTAGGTACGTTCCAACGTGGCAGAATCTTGCCGCCGTGGTACGGGGTCCGGCGCTGAGCATCACATGCCAAGGGAGAGCGCATTTGCCGGCTTTCAGGCCCCTGGGGCCCACCGATCCAACGAAGATCGCCTCCTACCGGGTGACGGGACGGATCGGTGAGGGCGGCCAGGGGGTCGTCTACGCCGCCGAGAGCGGGTCGGGCGAGCGGGTCGCGGTGAAGCTGCTGCACCGGCGGTTCTCCGACGACGAGCGGGTGCGGCGCGCGTTCGGCATCGAGCTCCGGCAGGCCCAGCGCGTCACCGACCCCCGCGTCTCCCGCGTCCTCGCCTACGGCATCCACGACCACCGCCTGTACTACGCCGGCCAGTACATCGAGGGCCCGTCCCTGTGGGAGGTCGTGGAGAAGCAGGGTCCCCGCCCCGAGAGCGAGCTGGACGGGCTGGCGACCGCCACGCTGGCGGCTCTGGCCGCCATCCACGAGGCGGGCACGGCACACGGCGACTTCCGGCCCGGATGCGTGCTGCTCGGTCCCGACGGGCCACGGGTGATCGACTTCGGCGTCGGGCGCGCTCTGGACGGTCCGGCCGCGACCGGCCTGCTCGTGGGCACCTCGCCGTTCACCGCGCCCGAGCACCTGGCGGGGACGGTCCCCGGCCCCGAGAGCGACATGTTCGCGTGGGCGGGCACGATGGTCTACGCGGCCACCGGGCGCGCCCCGTTCGGCCAGGACTCGGTCCCCGCGGTGATCAACCGCATCCTGAACGGCGTGCCCGACCTGTCCTCGCTGGCCGGGTCGCTGCTCGGCGCCGTCGAGGCCTGCCTGGACAAGACCCCGGCCCGGCGGCCCTCCGCGCGGGAGTTGCTCGCCCGCCTCGAACGGCCTGGTTCCTGGTCCGCTTCCCTGTCCCCGCTGCCGCGTCTTCCCGCCGTCCCGCCGGCGCCGGGGCGAACGTACCCGCCGCCCGCCGCTCCCCGCTCGTATGAGGGGCCCATCCCGCTGAGCTCGCGGCCGATGTGGCCGAGGCCCGGGGAGGTCGCGCGCCGCGACCCGGCACCACGAGAGCTCCCGGCGCCCCCGCCTCCACCGTCGCGGCCCGATGAGTTCCTGGTGGAAGCCGCCATGGCGCCGGACAGGCAGGCGCTCACCCGCCGCAGGCGCCGTGGGCGGCGCAACCGCGCCCTGGTCGTGGCCGCGCTCACCCTGGTGGCCGCTGTCGCGGTGGCCCTCTTCGCCGCGCCCGGCGGCCCCGCGGACAGGGAGGTGCCGGGTGTGGCCCTCGCGCCCACGCTGGGCGTCGGGCGTCCGCCCACCACGGAACCGGCGGTCCCGCCGACCATCGAGCCGACCCCGGTCCCCTCCCCGTCGGCGAGCGAATCGAAGGCGGCGAAGGATCTCGCGCCGAGCTGGAAGGCCACGACCACCCGGGTGGCCAGGCCGGTGCTGGCGGTGACGCCCGTCACGGTGAGAGTCCAGTCGGACTACATCTTCTACGTGAACATCAGGCTCAAGGCGCCGGGCGCGGCCGTGCGGTGGCGCGCCTCGATCACCGAGGGCGGCGTGCTCAGCTCGACCAAGGGGCAGATCGACGCGGGGGGTTCGGCCGTCATCACCGCGTACGGCACGCCTTACTGCAGCACGTCCAAGGTCCGGTTCACCTCCAACGGAGGCGACAAGACCGTGACGATCATCTGGGGCGGGGTGCTGTGCTGACCTCGCTCACGCGGCGGCCGGCAGGCGCATGACCTCGTACCAGGAGCCGGGGTCGGCGGGGCGCGGGCAGAACTCGTAGCGCAGAGCGCCTGTGCCCAGGGCGACCAGCGTGACCGAGGACGTGCCCCACACGCGCCCGTCCGCCAGCTCCTCGCGGACCACCAGCGCCCTCGGATCGGTGAGGTGAAGTCCCCCGCCTGAGGCGAGCCCCCGCCACGCCGCCCATGCCCCCCGCGAACCGTCGCCGGTGTCACGGGCGCAGGGACGCCCGGCGGCGGCGAAGGCCGGCCGGAAGAACGCGGCGCGGGCGCCGGCGGCGTCCCGGTCCCACCCGCTGTTGACGATGACGTGCGCGCCGGCCGGGAGCTTGTCGTCGGTCAGCCCCTGACCGTCCCAGGTCCACAACCGCACGCCGCCGAGGTCCGCGACGAGCAGGTGGAACGGGTCGTAACAGGACAGGTCGCCCCCGGGGAGCTCGCCGGCGGACGCCGCCCGGAGCGGCAGATCGCCACGGGACCTTCGCACGGACGGATCGGCCTCCCTGCCGCACCCGTTCAGCAGCGCGGCCACGCGGGGGCCGCCGGGGTCGACGGCCAGCCAGGTGCCGCCCGCCGACAGGTCGCGCCCGCCCACCAGGCCGGGGAACTCCGGCCAATGGGCCGCGGGCGGCTCCCAGGGCCGCGCCGCGAACTCGTCACGCACTCCGGCGAGCACCACGGGCGTCTCCGCACCGGGCTCGACACCGACGATCACCGTACACACGCCCGTTCCCTCCAAGGCCGGTAGAGATGGACAGCCCAACCAGGGTACGCCTCCGGCACGGCGGGGTCACAAGGTCAGATCGGCGGCCAGGGGATCGCGGGCCAGTCGTCCGAGGGATACGGGTGGATGCCGGTGCTGAGCAGCCGGCGCACCCGTTCCCACGTGGCCTCCACCTCCGGGAGGGTCAGCAGCTCGCGCAGCCGGCGGCCCAGCCTGCCGCGCTCGATCTCGCGTTCCAGCTTGGCCAGGACGTTCACCGCCTCGCGCGGAAGCGGCTTGCCGCGCCACTGCCACAGCACGGTGCGCAGCTTGTCCTCGGCGGCGAAGCAGACCCCGTGGTCGACGCCGTAGATGTGCCCGTCGGGCAGCGGCAGCAGGTGGCCGCCCTTGCGGTCGGCGTTGTTGACCACGGCGTCGAAGATGGACATGCGGCGCAGCACGGGGTCGCGGCTGCGGATCAAGGCCATGAGGTCGGCCTCGGGGTCGGTGTCGATCCACAGCTGGCACATGCCGGGGCCGAACGGGCCGTCGCGGTAGACGCTCGGCGGCACGATGCGCCAGCCGGTGGCCGCCGACACCTCGAAGGCGGCGACCTCCCGCGCGGCGAGGGTGCCGTCCGGGAAGTCCCACAGGGGCCGCTCGCCCCTGACCGGCTTGTAGACGCACTCGGCCACCACGCCGTCGAGGCGGATGGAGCAGTAGAGCGTCATGTTGGTCGCCTCGACCAGACGGCCGGCGACCTCGATGGTGCCCTCGCGCAGCAGGCGCAGGGCGGTGACGTCGTCGAGCCCGGACGTGCCGGGGATGCTGCTGAGCCGGGGGTCGCTCTCTGCACTCACGTACTGTCCCCCCGGTGGCCGTTGAGGCGGACGCAGATGTGTCCCTCCGCGTCGAGCGGCTGCCCGCACAGGGGGCACGGCGGCCGTCCCGCGGCGACGATCTCCAGTGCCCGCTGGGTGAACGCGCGGGCGGCGGCGGCGCTGATGTGCACCCGCAGGACGGCGGAGCCGGGCCGGTCGTCGTCGATGACGGGCTCCTCCTCCTCGTCGTCCCCGGAGACCTCTTGCGCCTCGATGACCACCTGCGAGGTGTCGGGATCCCAGGCGAGGGCCATGGTGCCCACCCGGAAATCCTCGTCGATCGGGAGGTCGAGGGGTGCCTTGTCGGCGAGCTCCACCGGGGCCATGGCGGGCACCGGGGCGGTGCCTCCGCTGCGGCGCAGCACCTCGTCGAGCAGCTCGTCGAGCCGATCGGCCAGAACCGCGACCTGGAACTTCTCCAGGCCCACCGTCGTTATCCGCCCCTGAGCACGGGCCTGCAGAAAGAAGGTGCGTGATCCCGGTTGCCCAACGGCACCGGCCACGAACCTGTCTGGCGGATCGTAGTCGAAGACCGGCATAGCCCGACCTTACGTGGTCCCGGCTCCGCCGCCGACAGCGGCGTCGCTCTCGGTGAAATTTTCTCCCCCGTCTTGCTGATCCGAACCCTCAGGCAGGGGCGCGGGGGGTATGAGATTTTCCACCCCGCCGCCTACGTCGTTGACCCTGAGGACGAACGGCCGCAGGGCGGTGTACCGGATCGCCGTGAGGGACGCGGGATCGGCCGTGATGCGCTGGAACTGGTCGAGGTGGACGCCCATCGCGTCCGCCACGATCGCCTTGATCACGTCTCCGTGGCTGCACACCAGGTAGACCGCGTCGTCACCGAGCTTGGCGTTCCAGTGCCGTACGGCCGCGACCGCGCGGCGCTGCACGCCCGCCAGCGACTCGCCGCCGGGGAAGACCACCGCGCTCGGGTGCTGCTGCACCACCCGCCACAGCGGCTCCTCGGCGAGCTCCTTCAGCGGGCGCCCGGTCCAGTCGCCGTATCCGCACTCGCCGAACCGGTCGTCGCTCTCGACCTTGAGGCCTTCGCGCCCCTGGAGCACCGCGCGGGCGGTCTCCTGGCACCGTTCGAGAGGGCTGGACACGATCGCGTCGAGGCGCAGAGGGGGCGAGTACGGGCACGTCCCCTTCGGCGACCGAAGGCTGCGCTGCCCCTGCG
>NZ_JBFBIK010000103.1:0-26378 GCF_040685555.1 Sphaerisporangium sp. NPDC088356 | reverse complement strand
TCTGGCTCCGGAGTCTCTGGCTCCGGAGTCTCTGGCTCCGGAGTCTCTGGCTCCGCTGAACACCGGGAACGCGACGGCGGCATCCGTCGTCGCCCCGCGAGGAGCCACCGCCCCGTACGGCCGGCCCGCCGGGACGATGTGGTCCCGCGTCCGGATCAGGACCCCGACGGCGAGGCCGATCTGGACGCGCGCGGGGCTCGCGGGAATGGCCGAGCTCATCGGGGCCCCTAAGGCGACGGTGACGGCCAGTGCCCGGGTGGCGAGGACGGCCAGGAGTGCGCCCTACCGGGTGCACCGCGCTGTCTGGAGGACCTCGGCACATCCGAACGTGCGCGTCTGGGCGCCGAGGACGCCCAAGGGCAGGAACAAGGCGATCGCGTACCGCCTGGTCACCCAGCGATCCTGGCCGGTGACCCAGTTCCGCTGTCTCGACAGCCTGTGGACCAGGGAGAGCAACTGGAACCATCGCGCGCAGAACCCCTCGTCAGGGGCCTACGGCATCCCGCAGGCACTGCCGGGGTACAAGATGGTCGGCATCGGGCACGATTGGCGCGTCAACCCCGCCACGCAGATCCGATGGGGCCTGAAGTACATCAAGGGGCGCTACGGCTCGCCCTGCGGCGCCTGGGGTCACTTCCAGTCGCACAACTGGTACTGACGAGAACGGATGGGGAGTGCCCAGGGGAAGGGCGCACTCCGGTGCCCGGGGGGGATATCACCCCCGGGCGCTTTCCTCCTTGGATTCCTGAAGCTGCACGGCTATCGCCCTGATCAGCATGTCGAGCCCGTACTCGAACGACTTCTCGTGGTCGCACACGCCGAGCAGCGGCGCCAGGGTGCCCACCTCGGGGAACAGCGCGGTGTCCACCCGCGACAGCTGGACGTCCCCCCGGTGCACCGGGGCGAAGGTGGGCGTGACGCCGACCTCGCGCAGCAGCGACCCGATGATGTAGGCGATGAAGGTGCGCAGGATCTGGACGGCGTCCTCGCCATCGAAGCCGGCCTCGCGCAGCGTGGCGAGGGCGCGCTCGACCGGCAAGAGCCCCGCCGGTGAGTTGAGCTGGCGGCTCACCACGACCATCGTCGAGCGCGGGTAGTGGTGGGCGATCTGCCGGAACGCCCGCGCCTGGATGCGCACCCGCTCGGTCCACTCCGCCGTGGGGTCGTCGTCGAAGGCGATCTCGGACAGCACGCTCTCGGCGACCGCGTCGAGGAGCGCCGCCTTGTTCGGCACGTGGTTGTACAGCGACATGACACCCACGCCGAGGTCGGCCGCGATCCGCCGCATCGAGATCGCGTCGGCGCCCTCTCGCTCGATCAGGTCGATGGCGGCTGCGACGATCCGGGCTCGCGTGAGGGCTGGCATGAGGTCATTCTCTCCCTGTGCATTGACGTACGTACAGCGTACGTGTCACTCTCCAGTTGTACGTACGGTGTACGTTCTCCCTGGAGGCCTCTGTGTCGACGCACGAGCTCTACACGATCCCTGCCGAGCTCTCCACGTGGGACGTGGAGATGGCCGGCTCCTCCCGGTTCACCTGGGAGTACGACGAAGGCCGCGACCGCATGCTCGCCCTGTACCAGAAGGGCAAGGACAAGCAGTGGGACTCGGTCAAGCGCATCGACTGGGGGCTTGAGGTCGATCCCTACGACGTCCTGGGCATTCCCGATCAGTCCATCGCCATCTATGACACCCCCTTGTGGCACAAGATGGACGAGAAGGCCCGCAAGGAGGTCAGGCGTCACGGTGCCGCCTGGCAGTTCTCGCAGTTCCTCCATGGTGAGCAGGGTGCGATGATCTGCTCCGCCCGCATCGTGGAGTCGGTGCCCGACCTGGACTCGAAGTTCTACGCCGCCACGCAGACGATGGACGAGGCCCGGCACGCCGAGACCTACGCCCGGTTCCTCCAGGAGAAGGTGGGCATCGCCTACCCGATCAACACGCACCTCAAGGCCCTGCTCGACGACACGCTCAGCGACTCGCGCTGGGACATGCCCTACCTCGGCATGCAGGTGCTGATCGAAGGCCTCGCCCTGGCCGCCTTCGGCGTGATGCGCGACATCACCACCAAGCCCCTGCCGAAGCAGATCCTCGCGTACGTCATGCAGGACGAGGCCCGGCACGTCGCCTTCGGCCGGATGGCCCTGCGCGACTATTACAAGCAACTGTCCGAGGCCGAACTGCGCGAGCGCGAGGACTTCGTGATCGAGGGCTGCTACCTCATGCGCGACCGGCTGCGCGGCGTCGAGCAGTGGGAGACCCAGGGCTTCTCACCCGACGAGGTGAAGCAGGCCATGAAGGCGGTCGACGAGTCGGAGTACCTCAAGCTCTTCCGCTCGCTGCTGTTCAGCCGGATCGTGCCCTGCGTGAAGGACATCGGGCTGTGGAGCGAGCGCCTGCAGAAGGCGTACGCCGACATGGGCGTGCTGGACATGGCGGGGCAGAACCTCGACGCGCTCATGCGGCAGGACGAGGACATCGCCGAGAAGCTCGACGCCGAGCGGTTCGCCGCCGAGCAGGAGGAGCGCGCGGAGGAGATCTCCGAGACCATCTCGCTCGGCGGCGAGGGCTGACGCGGCGCGCGGCTCAGGGCAGGGTGAGCACGAACACCAGGGCGCCGGCGGCGGCGGCCACCACGCCCAGCCACGCCAGCACGGCGTCGGCCTGGTCGTCCAGCGGGAGGCCTCCGCCGATCGCCCGCTGGACGCGCCGATGCCGCACCCCGCTCCTCGCCAGCAGGACGGCGCCGCAGAGCGCGGCGAGCACGAACACGACCACGGCCACGCCCTCCCCGGAGTGCCGCGCGGAGATCCCGGCCGCGAGCAGCCCGCCGGCCCCGAGCACGCTGGCGGTGCGCGTCCAGGCCAGCAGGGTGCGCTCCATGTGCAGGCCGTCGTCCTGCCCCGGCCGCTCGCGCCGGTGCGCGGGCCTCATCACCGGGCGACGACGATGAGGACGAGCGCGAGCACAGCCACCACCGCGACGCCGTACCCGAACAGCGGGGCCAGGGCGAGCGGCGGAAGGGGCGCCTGGCGCCGCAGCGCCCGCTGCACGTGACGCCAGCGGGGGTATGCCATGGCCGCGGCCAGCGCGGACAGCAGCACCAGGATGATCGCCAGCGCCGTGCGCACCCAGGGGACGAAGACATCCTTGGGTACGGCCGCCATGGCCACGCCGCCCGCGCTTAAAGCCAGGGACGTGCTGAGCCAGGTCAGAAAGGTGCGCTCGTTGGCCAGCGTGAACCGGGGGTCCGGTTCGTTCCCCTCGATGTCCATGAGAAAAGGTTAATTTACGAGTACTCCCCCTAGAGTTGACGGGTTATTCGGGCCTGTCAGGTGCATTCCTGGGCAATCGTCTTGACGGCCTGGGCGGTGTCGTTGGCGACCTTCTGCGTGGCGTCCACCGCCTCGTTGGCGTTGTTGACGTCGAGCTTCTTGAAGCTGTCGGCGAGCTTGTGCAGGGCGTCGTTCAGGGTGGTGTTCCCGGCCGTGTTCGCCACGTCCTCGAGCTTGGCGGCTCCGTCTTCCAGCGCCTTCTCCATCGCCTTCGGGTCGTTGGCCAGATTCGCGACCTTGGCGCCGGTCTCGCTGATGACCTTGTTGGCCTCGATGCAGGCCTGGGCTTTGTCGACCGTGCTGCACCCGGTGGTGAGCAGGGTGAGACCGATCGCGGACGCTGCGGCTAGGGGGAGGAATCGCATGGTGAAGACACTAGCCAACTTCCCTCAGCGCTGGCCGTCGGTGAAATACTCCTCCAGCTCCGGGGAGAGCGGTGGCACATCGAGGGGCACCGAGCCGTTGCGGAGCGACTCGGTGGCGAGCAGCCCTGCGGCGACGCTGTCCCTGGCCGCCACCGGGGAGGTGTCGGTGGCGCCGCCCTCGCGGGCGAACCGGACGAACTCGCCGACCAGCTCCTGATCGGCGCCGCCGTGGCCGCCCTCCCCCGCGAAGACGGGGACGGTCAGGTCGCCCTCGGGGTCGTAACCCCTTCTCCCGGCGTTCCACACGCGCACCACGCTTCCGGTCTCGGTGTCGCCGAAGTTCTCAAGGCGCCCCTCGGTGCCGATCACGGTGTAGTTGCGCCAGTAGTCGGGGGTGAAGTGGCACTGCTGGTAGCTGGCGTAGACGCCGTTCTCCAGCCGCATCTGCATCATGGACAGGTCCTCGACGTCCACCACGGGGTTGAGGCCCTTCTGCGCGAGCGGCGGCCAGTTGCGCGCCGGGTCGTACCAGTCGCCGGGCAACCCCTCGGCGCGGTCGGTGATCCCGCCGTACACGGTCAGCCCGCCCATGCCGGTGACGCGGGTGGTCCGGGAGCCGGCCAGCCAGTGGATCACGTCGATGTCGTGAGCGCCCTTCTGCAGCAGCAGCCCGCCGGTGTTGCGCCGGTCCGCGTGCCAGTCCTTGAAGTAGTAGTCGCCCCCGTCCCCGACGAAGTGCCGGCACCAGATCGCCTTCACCTCTCCGATGGCCCCCTCGGCGATCAGCCTCCGCATGGTGCGCACGACCGGCATGTGCCTCATGTTGTGGCCGACGTAGAGCCGGGTGCGCTGCTCATGGGCGGTACGCAGGATCAGGTCGCAGTCGTCCAGGGTGATCGCGAGCGGCTTCTCCACGAAGGTGGGCTTGCGCGCTTTCAGCGCCCGTACGGCCAGCTCGGCGTGCGTGTGGTCGGGGGTGAGGATGATCACGGCGTCGACGTCGTCTTCGAGCAGGCCGGCGAAGCCGGTCGTGGTCCGCGGGCCGGGGCCGAGGGCGTGGCGCGCGGCGTCGAGCGCGTCCTGCCGGGGGTCGCAGACGGCGACGACGCGGCTGCCCCGTCCCGGGCGGTGCGCCTCCAGCGCCACCGACCGCCGCAACCCGAACCCCGCCACCCCGATTCGCAGATCCCCTCCACCGGACTGCCCGTTCGCGGGCTCCGCACCGCCGGAAGGCTGTCCGCCGTACGTGGGCTCCGCACCGCTCATTCCCTGGCCCATGGTTCCCCTCATTGCCTATTTGTGCCGATTTATCGACATAAACAAGCACCTTAGAACACGGCCCCAGGGATGGGGCTCTGGCCTGCACTACGATTCACGTTCGAGGGGGAAGGGATCACTGTGGACTGTGAAGACATGGTCATCGACGCGGAGGCGGCCCCGCGCACGCCCGACGGGTGCGAGGAGTGCCTCGCCGAGGGCAGGCGCTATGTCCACCTGCGCAAGTGCGTCCAGTGCGGGCACGTCGGATGCTGCGACTCCTCGCCCGGACGCCACGCGACCGAGCATTTCGAGCAGACCGGCCACCCGGTGATGCGGTCGTTCCAGAACGGCGAGAGCTGGCTCTGGTGCTACGTACACGAGATCGTCGGGCACTCCAAGGCCGCCCGGTAGCCCGGCCGGGCCCGCGAGCGGGAGACGCCGGCCGCTAGTCGCGCGCCAGGGTCGCCTCTTCGTAGTCGAGCTCCCTGGTGACCCGGCGCAGCACCTCGTCGTCGATGCGGCGCTCGTCGCGCATCCGCACCAGCACCGAGCGCTCCGCCTCCAGCATGGAGCGGCGGAGCCTGCGGTACAGCGCGCTCGGCGTCTCCTCGCCCTCGGGGCCGATGCCGCCCCCGAGCCGCTCCCACGCGCCCATCGCACGACGCTCGGCGTTGTTGCGCAGCCGGTCGATCACCTCGGCGTGGGTCTCGATGATGCCCTCCTTGGTCAGCTCGTCGAGCCGGGCGAGCGCCGCGCCCGCCGCGGCCTGCTGCGCCGCCGCCTCCGAGAGGTTGTCCTTGTAGATCTCCTGGTCGCTGGAGACTCCCAGCTTCCTGATCAGCCAGGGGAACGACATCCCCTGCACCAGCAGGGTGCCGATCACGACGACGAAGGTCAGGAAGAGCAGCAGGTCGCGGCCCGGGAAGCCGACCGGCAGGGCGAAGGCCGCGGCCAGCGACACCACGCCGCGCATGCCCGCCCAGCCGATCACCGCGACGTGGGCGGCCGTCGGCCTCGGCTCGCGCTCCCGGATGCTGCGGAACAGCAGCCGGGGCAGGTGGACGCCGGGGATCACCCACAGGATGCGGGCCACCACGACCGCCGCGAAGATCGCCGCGGAGTACCCCGCGATGCGCCAGGGATCCTGCCCCTGGAGCCCGTCCAGGATCAGCGGGAGCTGAAGCCCGATCAGGATGAAGACGATGATCTCCAGGAAGAAGTCCAGCACCTTCCACACCGAGTACGAGACCACCCGCGTGCCGTAGTCGGCGCGGTTCATCCGATGCCCCAGGAAGACGCCGACCACCACCACGGAGAGCACTCCCGAGGCGTGCACGGCCTCGGCCGCGAGATAGGACGCGAACGGGATCAGCAGCGAGATCGTGTTGCTGATCAGCGGGTCTCTCAGGTGGTTGAACAGCCAGCCGAAGGCGTACGCGAGCACGAGCCCGATGAGCAGCCCGCCCCCGGCGGCGTACGCGAACTGCCCGAAGGCCCCCAGAAGGCTCACCCCCTGGCCGGCGATGGCGGCCACCGCGACGCGGTAGGCGGTGAGGGCGGTGGCGTCGTTGAACAGGCTCTCGCCCACCAGGATGGTGATGATCTTTCGTGGCAGCCCCAGCCGGCGGGCCACCGCGACGGCCGCCACCGCGTCGGGCGGGGCGACGATGGCGCCGAGGGCGAAGGCCGCGGCCAGCGGCAGGCCGGGGATCAGCATGTGCATCAGCAGGCCGATCACCGCGGCGCTGAAGAGCACGAGCCCGACCGACAGCAGTCCCACCGGCCGGCGGAAGTCACGCAGGCGCAGGAAGGAGCTGTCCAGTGCCGCCGAGTACAGCAGGGGCGGCAGGAAGACGAGCAGCACCACCTCGGGATCGAGCTCGTATTCGGGCATGCCGGGAATGTGTGACCCGATGAGCCCGACGATCAGCCCGACGAGGACCAGCAGTAGGGGGGCCGGCCAGCCCCGCCACCGGGCGAAGGCCGCGATGGCCACGGCGCCGGCGGGGAGCAGCACGAACTGGAGCGCTGTCGAGATATCCATCGATCAGAAGGATATGCCGCGCTTGGCGGCGCGGCGGCCCCGCCAAGCGGCTTTCACCCGCGACAGGCGGTGACCCGCCCGCCGCGGTTCACCACTCGCGGCCGTTCTCCTGCGGGTAGGGCCGCCCGGCCTCGTCGGCGTGGGGCCTGCCGTCGGGGCGGACGCGCTCGCCGGTCGTGTACATCGGGTCGTGAACGTACGGGCGTGAGAGCTGCGGGTCGGTGGAGTCTCCGGGCGGCTGCGGCAGGGAACCGAGACCGAGCGGGTCGGAGGGGTCCACGGCGGACTGCGAGGGGACCTGCGGAGCCCAGTCGTACCCCTGAGTCTCGTCGGCCGCCCGGTACGCCTGGCCGGGCTGCCCGGGGGCGGGCGGCTGGCCGAAGGACAGGGAGTCGTTCACGATCATGTTCTCTCGCGGGACGGCGTCCCCGTACCGCGACGCGCCACCGTACTCCGGGAGCGGGGGGAACTCCGGCGAGGAGCCGTAGCTCGGCGGGGCGGAGTAGTCGAGAGGAGGCGTCGTCCCGTAGTCGGCGGGCGCGAAGGGATCCACCGGACGGCCGTACTCGCTCCTGGTCGCGAACTCGGCGGGCGAGCCGTAGCCGGGCTCGGCCGTCGAGCCGTAGTCGGTGTGCGGGCCGAAACGGCCTCCGGGGCCGAACTCGGCCGTCGAGCCGTAGTCCGTCTGCGCACCCGGCTCACCCTGGGGCCCGAACTCCGCGGCACGGGTCGCGTAGTCACCGTGCGGGGCGTGCTCGGTGGCGCCCGCGTAGTCGCCGGTGAAGCTGTAGCCGGTCGGCGGCGTGTAGTCGGGGTTGACGCCGTAGTCGGGGTTGACGCCGTAGTCGCCCGAGGCGGGCGGCGGCACCTGCTGCGGGCCGGTCTCCGGGAACGGGGCGGGGACCTGGTGGCTGAACGGCGGCGGGGCCTGCGGGGGGAACTGCTGCGGCACGAGCCCGAACGCCGGATCGGCCTGCGCCGGGTAGTCGGCGGGCGCGGCGTACTCGGCGTACTCGGCGGGCGCGGGGTACTCGGCCGCGGCGGAGTGGCCGGGCGAGGCCGGATAGTCGCCCTGCGGGGGGTAGCCGACGTAGTCGCCCCGTGACGCCGCCTGCGCCGGATAGTCGGGGTAGTCGGGGTAGTCGCCCTGCGGAACGGCCTGCGTGGGGTAGTCGCCCTGGGGAACGGAGTCCTGCGGGAGGTGGTCGCCCGGCGGGGTGTACTCGGCGGGGCGGGCACGGGGGGCCACCAGCTTGTCGACGGCGGGCGCGGCGCCGCGCGCGACCAGCACGTCCTTGGGCCCGAGCGCCGGCACCGGCTCCTCCTGCGGGTACGCCCCGGCCACGCCGCGCGCGAAGGCGGCCTGCTCGTCGGCGTACGAGACGGCCTGGGGGTACTCGTCCTGCTCGTCGGGGACGCCGGCCGGGCGGGCGTACTGCCCGGTTCCCGGGTACTCGGGGTACTCGGCGTACTCCGGATGCTCCGCCTCGTCCTCGTAGTCCTCTTCACCCTCGGTGTACTCACCGGCCTCCGCGTAGCCCACGTCGAGCGTGTCGAGGAGGCGGCCGACGTCGTCCATCGGCATGCGGAAACTCGCGGTGCACATCTCGCCCCGCCACAGGCTGAGGACCAGGGTGCCCTCGTGCCAGGTGACCCGGAGAACACGCTCCTGGCCACGGGCGTCGAAGAACACCTCACCGAACGATGGCAGTGGGACAACTTCCGACATGGCAGACATCGTGCTTTAACCAGCCTTTATTCGTCCACTCGACCTCAGAAACCCTACCGAACCGTTCGTGTCGCCGTCATGGCACACCCCGCGGGCCACTCCTCGCACACCCGCCCCTCAACAGGGCAGGAGCACGGTAGATCTTCTTTGACCCCCCGGGGACCAGCCCCGCCAGTCTGCCACGCGAAGCGGGATGCGGCTTCCGGAATGCCGAGATGGACCCGGAACGCACCGCGAGTCGCCACCGGTTTCGGGGCGCGGCGACCCCTCACGGGCCGGTAGCGTTGCATGTCGTGCTCGACGACTCCCTCAGCTCCGCCGCCGACGACCTCGACGACACCGACGTCGTCCCGCACGAGGGCGACACCCTCGACGACGACGAGGAAGCGTTCGAAGAGGAAGAAGACCTTCCGCCGGTCGAGCAGTTGCTGAGCGCCGCCGTCGCCGGGGTCGGAGGAGCCGAGAGGCCCGGCCAGGTGAAGATGGCGCAGGCCGTGCGGCACGCCATCGAGAATGACGAGCACGTCGCCGTGCAGGCGGGCACCGGCACCGGCAAGTCCCTGGCTTATCTGGTGCCCGCGATCCGCCACGCGATCGAGTCCGACAGCGCCGTGGTCGTCTCCACCGCCACCATCGCCCTCCAGCGCCAGCTCGTCGACCGCGATCTTCCCCGGCTCGCCGAGGCGCTCGCCGACCATCTTCCTCATGAGCCACAGTTCGCCATCCTGAAGGGAAGGCGAAACTATCTATGTCGCTACAAGGTGACGGCCGCCTGGCCCGATGAGGACGACGACCAGCTCTTCGACCCGCGCGAGGTCAGCCTCACCGGGCGCATGGTCCAGCGCATCCAGGAGTGGGCGGAGGAGACCGAGACCGGCGACAGAGACGAGCTGGTGCCGGGCGTCAACGAGCAGGCCTGGCGGCAGTTCTCCGTCACCGCCAAGGAGTGCCTCGGCGCGCAGCGGTGCCCGAGCGGCGCCGAGTGCTTCGCCGAGCGGGCCAGGGAGCTCGCGGGCAACGTCGACGTGGTGGTCACCAACCACGCGCTGCTCGCCATCGACGCCATGGAGGAGTTCGACGTCCTGCCCGAGCACGACGTCGTCGTGGTGGACGAGGCCCACGAGCTCGTCGACCGGGTGACCAGCGTGGTCACCGACGAGCTGTCCGAGATCGCCGTCGCGACGACCGTGCGCCGCGTCGGGCGGCTCATCGAGCAGGCCGTGGCCGACCGCCTCCAGGAGGCGGGCGAAGACTTGAAGGCACTGCTCGCCGCCGCCCCGCCCGGCCGCCTCGACCAGCTCCCGCAGGTCCTCGGGGACACGCTGTCCGTGCTCCGTGACGCCGCGTTCGCCTGCATAACCGCGATGGGCTCGCGAGGCGGCGACATGTGGGGCGGCGGGGGGAAGAACGACGACCCCGAGAAGGCCGGGCAGCGCAAGGCGGCGTTCACCGCGCTCGACGAGCTCCACGACACCGCCGTGCGCATCCTGGAAGCCTTCGGGGGCGACTCCGAGGTCGACCGTGCCGAGGTCGTGTGGCTGGAGGGGGCGACCGACCGCCGTCCCGCCCTGCTGAAGGTCGCGCCGCTCAGCGTCGGCGGCATGCTCCGCGACAAGCTGTTCGCCGACCGCACCGTGGTCCTCACCAGCGCCACGCTCGCCCTCGGCGGCACGTTCGAAGGCATGGCACGCCAGTGGGGCCTCGGCCCCGCCCGCCCCGACGACGGCGGCGGCGTCCCTGCCCAGCCCGAGCAGGACGGCCCCGGCGCCTCCCCCGGCAAGCCCGGCGAGGCCGGGGGAAGCCCCGAGCAGAAGGCCGGTCAGAAGCGCAAGAGCTGGATCGGCATCGACGTCGGCTCGCCGTTCGACCACGCGCGCAGCGGCATCCTCTACGTCGCCAAGCACCTCCCCCAGCCGGGGCGCGACGGCCTTCCCAAGGAGTACCTCGACGAGATCACCGAGCTGATCGAGGCGGCGGGCGGGCGCACCCTCGGCCTGTTCTCGTCCATGCGCGCCGCGAAGGCCGCCACCGAGGCGCTGCGCGAGCGGTTGCAGGTGCCACTGCTGTGCCAGGGGGACGACTCCACCTCGCTCCTGGTCAAGCAGTTCGCCGAGGACCCTGCCACCTGCCTGTTCGGCACGCTGTCGCTGTGGCAGGGCGTCGACGTGCCCGGGCCCTCGCTCAGCCTGGTGATCATCGACCGCATCCCGTTCCCCCGTCCCGACGACCCGCTGGCCTCCGCCCGGCAGCGGCACGTCGCCGCCAAGGGCGGCAACGGGTTCATGGCCGTCGCCGCCACCCACGCCGCGCTGCTGCTCGCTCAGGGGGCCGGGAGGCTGCTGCGCGGCCAGAGCGACAAGGGCGTGGTGGCCGTTCTCGACCCCCGGCTCGCGACCGCCCGCTACGGGAGCTTCCTGCGCGACTCGCTGCCGCCGTTCTGGACGACCAGCGACCCCCAGAAGGTGCGCGCCGCCCTGCGCCGCCTCACCGCCTAGGACCGCGCCGCCGGCGAGGTCTGGCCGGTACGTCCGGCCAGGCCCGCGTCTGTCTGAGGCCTCAGTCGTACTGGCGGGGGACGGTCGGGCTCAGGCGTACGGCTCCAGGCGGGGGCGTTTGGGGTCGACGGCGTCGCCGGAGGAGGTGCCGCGCAGGCGGCGGCCCACCCATGGGATCAGGTGCTCGCGCAGCCACAGCCGGTCCTCGCGGAGCTTCGCCCTGCGGTCGACCTGCTCCCTGGGCGGCCAGGCATGGCGCCAGTCGTCCTCAGTGGGCACACCGAGGATCTCGCACACCTTCGCGGCGACCAGGCGGTGCCCCTCGGCGTTCATGTGGAGCCGGTCGTCGCTCCACGCACGCCAGTCGCGGATCGACTGCATCGACCACTGGTCGACCACGTGGCAGCCGTACAGGTCGGCGATGGACCTGATGTGCAGGTAGAACACCGCGAACCTGCCACGGACCTGGCGCATGATCGGGGTGTCACGCGGGTCGACGCCGGTGAACAGCACGACGTCGGCGCCGGTGCTCCGCAGGTCGCGCACGGCTCTCGACAGCGTCTTGGCCATGCGGTCGGGGTCGCTGCCGGGCCGCAGCAGGTCGTTGCCCCCGGCGCAGAAGCTGACCAGGTCGGGCTTCAGCTCGATCGCCACGGGCACCTGGTGCTCCACGATCTGGTCGATCAGCTTGCCGCGCACCGCGAGGTTGGCGTACCGGAAACCCGGCTCCAGCGCGGCGAGCCGCTCGGCCACCCGGTCGGCCCAGCCACGGAAGTGGCCGTTCTGGCCGGGGTCGTTGAGCCCTTCGGTGAAGCTGTCGCCGATCGCGACGTAGGAGGTGTAGGCCTTCATCGCCCGTCCTCGGCGATGGCCCGCAGCGCCAGCTCGTACGACCGCAGGCCGAACCCCGCGATCGTGCCGGTGGCGACCGAGGCGACCACCGAGGTGTGGCGGAACTCCTCGCGCGTCGCGGGGTTGGAGATGTGCACCTCGATCAGCGGCGCCGTGCGCTGGGCGATCGCGTCGCGCAGCGCGTACGAGTAGTGGGTGAAGGCCGCGGGGTTCAGGACGACGGGGATGGACCCGTCGGCGGCCTCGTGGATCCAGGACACCAGCTCGGCCTCGTCGTCGGTCTGCCGGACGTCCACGGTGAGGCCGAGCTCCCTGCCGGTCTGGCGGCACAGCGCGGCCAGGTCGTCGAAGGTCTCCGCGCCGTAGACGTCGGGCTCGCGGGTGCCGAGCCGCGAGAGGTTCGGGCCGTTGAACACGAACACTGTTCTCATCGCGCCCTCGCCATGCCCTTCGTGCTTGATACGGTCGCCGTCGTCATCTCGACCTCCGCCATGCCGCTCGCTCGCCCGGCCGTCATCTTCCGACCTCCCGGTAGGCGGCTTCGAGCAGCTCCTCCGGAGGGTCCTCCAGGCGGGCGACCTTGCCGATGTCGTCGAGGATCACGAACCGCTGCTTGGCCCCGCGGTTCTTCTTGTCGACCCGCATGTGGTCGCGCAGCTCGGGCCAGGCCTCGTGACGGTAGGCCGTCGGGAGGCCGACCGAGGTCAGGATCGACCGGGTGCGCTCGACAAGGCCCGGTCCGGCGTGGCCGGACAGCCGCGACAGCTCCGCGGCGTAGACCATGCCGATGGCCACGGCCTCGCCGTGCCGCATGTGGTAGCTCTCGACGCGCTCGATCGCGTGGGCCAGCGTGTGCCCGTAGTTGAGGATCTCGCGCATGCCGGACTCGCGGAGGTCGGCTCCGACGACGTCGGCCTTGACCTGGATCTTGCGCTCGATAAGCGCCCGCGTGTGCCGCCCCTCGGGCAGCCGGGCGCCCTCGGGGTCGTCCTCGATGAGGAGCAGGATGGTCGGGTCGGCGATGAAACCGCCCTTGATGACCTCGGCGAGCCCCGCCACGTAGTCGTCGCGCGGCACCGACACCAGGGTGGCGAGGTCGCACAGGACCCCCGCCGGCGGGTGGAACGAGCCCACGAGGTTCTTGCCCTCGGGGGTGTTGATGCCGGTCTTGCCGCCCACCGCCGCGTCGACCATGCCGAGCAGCGTGGTGGGCATCTGGACGACCTTGACGCCGCGCAGCCAGGTGGCCGCGACGAAACCCGCGAGGTCGGTGGTCGCTCCCCCGCCGACGCCGACCACGGCGTCCGACCGGGTCACCCCGTAGCGGCCGAGGGCCGACCAGAGCTCGGCGGCCACCTCGATCGACTTGGCACGCTCGCCGTCGGGCACGGGAAGCGCCACGACGGAATGGCCGGCGGCCTCCAGCACCGCGCAGACCGGCCGGGAGATCTCGGGAAGGCTCGCCGGGTGGACGACCGCCACCGTGCGCACGCCCTCGCCGAGCAGGCCGGGCAGCTCGGCCAGCACCCCCGCCCCGACGACCACGTCGTACGGGCGCTCGCCCTTGACCGTGATGCGGGTGCTCGTCACGCCGGAAGCTCCTTGAGGATCTCGTCGGTGATCTCCTCAGGCGCGCGGCCGTCGGTCACCACGCTGATCGAGGCGAGCCGCTCGTAGACCGGGCGGCGCTCCTCCATGAGCCTCTTGAGCTGGCTGCGCGGGTTGAGCACGAGCAGCGGGCGCGCCTGGGCGAGGCCGACGCGCTGCACGGCGTCGGCCAGGCCGACCTGGAGGTACACCACCGAGTGCCCGGCGAGGAGCCCCTGGGTGGCCTCGCTCAGGATGGCGCCGCCGCCGAGCGCGAGGACGCCGTCGTGCTCGGCGAGCGCCTGGCGCACCGCCTCGGCCTCCAGCTCGCGGAACCGCTCCTCGCCGTCGTCGACGAAGATGTCGGCGACCGGCTTGCCGGCCACGGCCTCCACGTCGGCGTCGGTGTCGCGGAAGGCCGCGCCGAGACGCTGGGCCAGCAGGCGGCCGACGGTGGACTTGCCCGACCCGGGCGGGCCGACCAGCACAGCTCTGGGAGACGTCACTTGATCACCATCGACGAGAGGTAGCCGGAAAGGTTGCGGGCGACCTCCTCAACGGAGTCGCCGCCGAACTTCTCGACGGCCGCGTCGGCGAGCACCAGCGCGACCATCGCCTCAGCGACGATACCGGCGGCGGGAACCGCGCACACATCAGACCTCTGGTTGATGGCCTTGGCGGGCTCGCCGGTGAGCACGTCGACCGTGGAGAGCGCGCGCGGCACGGTGGAGATCGGCTTCATCGCGGCGCGCACCCGCAGCGGCTCGCCGTTGGTCATGCCCCCCTCGACGCCTCCGGCGCGGTTGGTGACGCGGCGGACGCCCTCGGGGGTGTTCTCGATCTCGTCGTGGGCGCGGGAGCCCCGCCTGCGCGCGGTGTCGAAGCCGTCGCCGACCCCGACCCCCTTGATCGCCTGGATGCCCATGAGCGCCGCCGCGAGCCGCGAGTCGAGGCGCCGGTCCCAGTGGACGTAGCTTCCGAGGCCCGGCGGCAGGCCGTACGCGACGACCTCGACCACCCCGCCGAGCGTGTCGCCTTCGCGCTTCGCCGTGTCGATCTCCTCGATCATCGCCGCGCCCGCCTCAGGATCGAGGCAGCGCGCCGGGTGCTCGTCGACGGCCGCGAGCTGGTCAGGGTCGGGGATGAGCCCGTCGGGGGCCTCGGCGGTGCCGATGGCGATGACGTGGCTGACGATGTCGACGCCGAGCGCCTGCTTGAGGAAGTTGCGCGCGACCTGGCCGAGCGCGACCCTGGCGGCGGTCTCGCGGGCGCTGGCGCGGTCGAGGATCGGACGGGCGTCGTCGAAGCCGTACTTCTGCATGCCGGAAAGGTCGGCGTGGCCGGGACGCGGACGGGACAGCGGGGCGTTGCGCGCCTGGGCGGCGAGCAGGTCGGGGTCGACCGGGTCGGCCGCCATCACGGTCTCCCACTTGGGCCACTCGGTGTTCCCCACACGGATCGCCACAGGGCTGCCCAGCGTACGGCCGTGGCGCACCCCGCCGACGATCGTCACCTCGTCCTGCTCGAACTTCATCCGCGCGCCGCGGCCGTAACCCAGGCGGCGCCTCGCCAGGGCCTGCTCCACGTCGGCGGTCGTCACTTCGACCCCGGCGGGCATCCCTTCGAGGATCGCGACGAGCTCGGGGCCGTGGGACTCACCTGCGGTCAACCAGCGCAACATGATGACAAGTCTTCCATGTACGGCCCACTGCCATCACCGCCCCCGAGCCGATCAGCGCAGCACCGCGGCGAGGGCTCCAAGGAGGATGAAGGGCCCGAGGGGGAACTGGCTCCGCAGGGTGCCCCGGCGGGTGACCAGCAGCGCGACGGCGTAGAGCGCGCCGAGGAACTGGCCGCCCACCGCTCCGGCGATCCACGGGTCGAGTCCGAGCGCTCCGGTCAGCATCCCTGCGAGCCCGGCGAGCTTGACGTCGCCGAGCCCGAGCGCGCCGGGCCGTACGAACCACAGGACCGCGTAGACGCCGGCCAGCGCGAGGCCGCCGAGCAGCCCGGGGACCAGGTGGCCCGTGGGGGCGAGCAGCAGGGCGAGGATCGGGTAGGACGGCAGCGTGATGGCGTCCGGCAGCCGCTGGGTGCGCCAGTCGATCAGCGCGAGCGCGCTCCCGGCCACCGCCGCGTACGACCAGGCGGCGAGCGGTGGGGTCCACGCGAGCCTCCAGGCGACCAGGGCGCAGGCGGCGGCGGTGCCCAGCTCCACCAGGGGCGGCCACGCGGGCACCGGCACGGTGCGCACCATGCGGCGGAACGCCTGGCGGGCCTCCACCCGGTACGCCCGCCGCTGTTCGGCCGCCTCCTCCCGCGAGAGCCCGTCCCTGGGCGTTTCCTCCGGCTCCCCGGACGGGTCCAGGGACGGCTCCCCGGACGGGCCCCCATCCGGCCTGGTGGGCGGAGGGCTCCCTCCGTGGTCGGCGGCCGGATGGCCCACTTGGACGGCCAGGCGGTCGCCATCGGGTCCGACGGCCTGGCGGTCGCCATCAGGCCCGACGGCCGGGCGATCGCCATCAGGCCCGACGGCCGGGCCGAAGCCGCCCGCCAGGACACGGGCGTAGGACCCCGCGACCAGGCCGAGAAGCGCGGCCCCAGCGACGACGAAGCTCACCCGCCGACCCTAACCGTTCCTAAACAGTGTCCAGGAGTGAGCTTTGTACCCACGTCCCGGAACTGCGCGCATCCCGAACGGTTTTGGGTGCGCTGGTCCCCCGCGTTCGCTGAGTGCCCGTCCGGCCACGCGCATCGTGTGCACGCTCCGTGACGGGTGGGCGGGTTCCCTCACGCCCCCGTGCGCCCGGTCCGGCCTGGACGGTCCGATGCCCACGACGATCGCTCTGGTCGTCATGGGGCGGTGCCGTCCGTCGCCGGATCGGGTGCCCGAGGGCGCGTCGCCCGATCGCGATGCTCGCGGCATCGTGACGGGTCATTGTGCGGATCTTGCTGGTGAGGGGCTTGCGCCAGTGCTCATCGCCCCACATCGAGGTGTACGCCGGGTCCACGGCGATGATGGCGAGGTCTTGCTCTGCGGCCATCGACACCAGCCGGGCGCGGAGTTCGCCGGTGGGCATGCCGGAGATCAACTGCCGGAACCGCTTCCTGCGGCCGTGCTTCTCGCGGGTCTTGTCCTGCGCGAAGTCCAGGTTCTCGATGCCGATCGCGGCCACGCCGACCCGCTTGGCCCAGTGCAGCAGGCGGGTGATGGCGTGCCGGACCTGCGCGTCACGGTGGTCGGCGGTGCCGGACAGGTCGTAGAAGAACCGCTTGGGTTCGCCGGCCGGGTTGCCGTGGGTGTCGAGCCGGTAGGCGGCGAAGTGGTCGGCGTTGGTGTCCACGCCGACCATGCCACGGGCGCGTGCCACCTGAAGCGGCACGGTCTTGACCACCGGGCGTGTCCAGGAGGCTGTCAGGTACCAGCGCCCGGATGCCACGTCAAGGTGGATGCGGTACGCCACGGCCCGGTTCGCCTCGATGCGGTCGCGCCACTGGGCGCCGCGATGCTGGAACGCCACCTTGGCGGCCAGGGTGTACCGGCCGTGCTTGCTGTTGGCCAGGTGGGCGAGCGGAGCGGGCAGCTTGATGGACACCTCGCCGCCGCAGGTGAGGCGGATCGTCTCGTTCCCGAGCCGCTTGCCCGACTCGCCGTCAGCGGCGAGGAACCAGCGCTCGGCTTCCCACCGGTCACGCCACTGCTGTTCGGTGAGCTGCGCGGCCGCAAGGTTGTGCCGGTTGTGCAGGAGCTTGCGGCCGCCGCGCACGACGTGCACGACACCGTCCTCACGCTCGGCGCGAGCAACATGCAGACGGTGCTCCAAGGCCGCCAGGCGCCGGGACTTGCGGAACCACTCGCCCGTGGAGCGGTAGCCGCCCGGCGCCCGCTTGGTGCCCTTGTCACCGATCGGCAGCGACAGCCGGTGCATCAGCGTCCGCACACCGGCCTGGAGGGTGTGGATGTGCGCGAGTTGGCAGCGCCGCGACAGTGCCCACTGATCGTGGGTCGCCTTGGTGATCGACCCGGCCCAGCGGGAGGACGACTGTGCGGTCAGACCCTGCTTACGGGCCGCCCACGTGTCGCTGTTGTGTTCCAGACCATCGCGGCAGCGTGCCTTGAGATCCTGCGATGCCAGCCGTCCCAGGTGCTCGCCGATCAGGCGCAACACCTTGTCGTCCTCGACGGTGAGACCCTTGAGACGGTCGCGTATCGCGACACCGGACGGGCCGGGAGCAACGAACGGGTCGTCGATCGGCCGGAGCTGCTTGTTGTTCGCCTCAGCCATGCTCGGCCGCCTCAAGGGCCTTGCGGGCGCGGTTCTTCGCCGACCGGCGCCCATACAGGCGGGCGCAGAACCAGGTCAGCACCTCCACCATGTCGCCCACCAGGTCGTCATCGACCTCGCCGTCATCCAGCACCACCAGGCGGCGCCCGGTGGCCGACAGCGCGGCCTCGACCAGTTCGACGTTCATCCGGCCGAGCCGGTCCTTGTGCTCCACCACCACAGTGGTCACAGCGGGGTCGGCCAGCAGCCGACGGGCCTTGATCCGCCCGCCGTTCATCCCGGAGGCGATCTCCGACTCGATCCGCACCACTCGGTGCCCGGCCTTCGCGGCCCACTGCGACAAACGTGCGGTCTGCCGCTCCAGGTCGGCTTTCTGATCATGCGAGCAGACACGGGCATACAGGCCCACACCACCGGTCACACAGGGTGAGGTGTTCGCGTCGATGTTCACCAGAATCGTGCGCGGCCCCACCCGTTCCGCAGGGACCGGCAACGTGCCCTCACGGAACCAGCGGTACGCAGTACGCGGGGCGACCCCCTGCGCGCGCGCCCATTCCGTCAGGTTCATACCCGAGATCATACATCACTCATGTCACCTAAAGGACACTCATAGACACTAATTCGAGAGCAGCTCGAACCCCCCGATGGACCACCTGGACCGGTGGTGCCTGGATCACGAGAAAGCGGGTACCCACCGGGCTCCGTCTCCGGAGGACTGAAAACGGGGTCCGGGGTCCCTCTCTACTCAGTGCTTCGCTCGGCGGAAACGCCGGAAAAATCCACTCTTGGGGGGAGGAACCCGCGCGACGGTCACCTCGGCGTGCTCGGACAGCCCGCGCAGCAGGGCCTGGATGCTCTCCTCCTCGCCCGTGACCCGCCCGATGGAGGCCAGGGCGTGCAGCATGCTTCCCTCGATCGCGAACGGCACAGGACCGGCCACGTCGATCACCACGGCCGCGGCCTCCTCGCCGAGCGCGGCCCGGCAGACCTGCGGGGTCACGGCCTGGATCGGCCGGGCGTCACCCCGCCAGAGCCTCAGCGACTCGGCCCCGGTGAACGCGGGAACCGCCTTCCTGCCGTCGGCGCCGACCAGCACCGGCAGGGCCATCTCGCTCTCCTTCTCCTGCCTGAGCCCGTGCTCGCCGACCTCGGACTCCGTCAGCAGGGCCACGACCGGCACGAGCAGGCGCGCACCGCTGAGTGCCGACGCCACGACGGAGGCGTCGGCCGTACCGGCGGCGTAGGCGGCCAGTGCCGCCACCACGGAGGCGTCGGCGCTGCCGTCGTCGCCGGGGACCAGGGGCTGCGGAATGCTGGGCACGACCCGCGAGCCTACCCGCCGCGGCAGCCGCCGCGTCCCCGGCGACGCGGCGCGGATCAGCCGAGGTCGGCGATGGCGGCCACGGGGCCACCGCCCGAGGGGCCCTGGTGGACGGCCGCGACCGAGACGAACACGGCCGGGTCGCCGGTGACGCTGGCGGCCACGCCGCCGACCGTGGCCTTGATCTGCCGGTGCCAGTGCACGTCGGAGTCGTCGAGCATGATGTTCCTGCGCCCGCGCACCCGGCCGCTCGGGTCGGCCTCGCACTTCATGAACACGTTGACGAGCTTGTCGCCGAGGTCGCTCGGGTGCGGCCGGTCGGGCAGCTCGATGCCGCTCCCCCGGATCGCCTCCCAGATGCCGTCGGCGTCCAGCGCGTCCTTCATCACGCTGTGCCCGATGCGGTACCTGCCGCCGATGCCGCGCACGTTGCCGACCACCACGATCTGCGCGCGGTCGAGCTCGACGCCGGAGGAGCACGAGGCGACGCTGGAGTAGAGGGACAGATCCTTGTGGATCTGGTCGGCCGAGGGCATCTCGATCTCGCCGAGCGCCACCGCGACGCCGAGGGCGGTCGTGGAGTTGGAGATGTCCATGGAGGGGCCGGTGTCCTCGATCACGACGTCCTGGCCGCGCGACTTCGCGTCGGTGATCGTGGCGAGGGTCAGCAGCGGGGTCTTGGTCTGTACGTAGTGGACGTCGGCCGGATCCTCGATGCCGGCGATCTTCATCGCCTCGCGCACGCCGGCGGCGACCTTCTCCACCATGGCGGGACGGCCGATGTCCTCGGGCAGGATGACGTCGCTCATCGCGACGCCGACCGAGACGCGCGGCTCGTCCGAGGGCGCGACGCCAGAGGGGTCCACGGAGGCGAAGATCGTCGCATGCGGGCTGAGCACGCCGTCGGTGCCGCCCGACCACACCAGCGGCACCTGCGCGGCCTCCTCGGGCGTACGGGTGCCCTTGGCGACGAGCACCTCGCGGAAGGCGCGGTCGGCGAGGATGCGGGTGTAGTCGTTGACGCCGCCGTTGCCCTCGGTCTTGCCGATCACGGCGAGCACCCGGTCGGCCTCGATCACCCCGTCGTCGATGAGTTTCGCGAGCCCGGAGGCGTCGGTGACGCTCTCGATGGCGACCTTGCGCACCTCGATCGGATCCGGCATATCTCTTACCTCTCAGTCACTGGATTCAGCACGTCAATCGTTGGACTCGGCACGCCTGTCCGCCGCGCACGCCGCCCTCGGCCCTCACGGCTCGATGATGGTGCCGGCGCCGCCGGTCAGCGCCCCGCCGATGTGCTCCAGCGAGGTGATCACCGACCGGCCGCCGCTCTCGGCGAACCGCAGCGCCGCCTCCGCCTTGGGGCCCATGCTGCCACTCGCGAAGTGCCCGGCCGCCTGAAGCGCGCGCATCTCCTCGACGGTGACCCGGCCGATCGGACGGGCGCCGGCCGTGCCGAACCCCGCGACGGCCCCGGGGACGTCGGTCGCGAGGACGAGCACGCTCGCCCGTACGGCGGGCGCGAGCACGGCGGCGGCGGTGTCCTTGTCGACCACGGCCTCGACACCGCCGAGCGAGCCGTCGGCGCGGCGGACCACGGGCACTCCCCCGCCCCCCGCGACCACCACCGTGTACCCCGCGTCCATCAGGGCGAGGGCGGCGGGCGCGTCGAGGATCTCCAGGGGGCGCGGCGAGGCCACGACCCGCCGGAAGCCCCTGCCGGGGAACTCCCGCCACGTCTGGCCCAGCTGCTCGAACCTGCGCGCCTCCGGCTCGGTGAAGTACCTGCCGATGGGCTTGACCGGGTCCAGGAACGCCGGATCGCGTGCGTCCACGAGCGTCCGCGTCACCACCACGGCCGTACGGTCGCCGAGCGCGTTGAGGATCAGCACGCCGATCGTCGCCTGGGTCTGGGCCCCGCACCAGTCGAGCGGCACAGGGGGCACCACGTCGGCCGCGAGCTGGTTCTTCAGGAGCAGGTTGCCCACCTGGGGGCCGTTGCCGTGCGTCAGGATCACCTGGTGGCCCTGGGAGATCAACGCGGCGACGTGCGCCATCGCCCCTTCGACGGCCTGCCGCTGATCGACCGGCGACGCGCTGCCGTCAGGCGCGGTCATCGCGTTGCCACCGAGAGCGATCAGTACGCGTTCACCCACAGCCCGAAGCTATCCACACCGACACGCCACCTCATTGGCCATAATTGCCCACAAACGACGCCTCCTTCGGAGTAATTCGCCAAGCGAAGCGCCTTGATGGCTCTGTCGCCACTTTTCGGCCTCAGAGAGCCCGCACATCGGTGAATACCTGTACAGGAGCGGTCCACGGCGTCACACTGGCCAAAGTCGGCTGCCCGCCGCCGAGCGGGCTGTCCGCCACATGTTCTACCCCCGGCAGCCCGCACCCGAGCCCCTGGCGGCCCCCATGACCTCGTCCATGACCTCGTCCGACGCGCTCACCGACTGGCGGCGGCTCGACGCGGTGACGCGGAGCGCCGTGAAGGACCAGGCCGTCCGGGGGCGCCCCCACCACCGGCAACGGGTCGCCGCCGTCTCGGCCCGTTACGCGGGAGCCGCGCTGGCCAGGCCGACGGCGTGGATATACGCGGTCGTCGTGGGCGTTCTCGTCGTCGTCCCGGTCGCCCTCCTGTGGGACGCCGAGGACATGTCCTGGCCGGACAGGCTCGTCGTCGTCGCCCTGGCGAGCGTCCTGCCCATCGCCATCACCGCCCAAATCCTTCGCGGCAGGCGCGAACGGCTGCTCCGGATCCTGACCGCGAACCGGGAGCCCCGCGCGTTCGCACCGCTCGTCTCCGCGCCGGGCACACCCGTCGGGGGCGCGAGGCTGACCGCCCGCGTCACCGCCAGGCGGCTCCTGCGGGCGGACACCATCCCGCTCGGCATGCTCCTGTGGCTGCTGATCGGCGTCGCGCTCCTGTTCTCCTCGGGTGAGAGGCCGAACGTCCTTGGATACCTGATCATCCTCGTGATCATGCTCTTCCAACGGTTCGCCGCCATGCTGCGCTGGCTGTACTGGCTCCGCGGGAACCGCACGGCGCTGATCGTTGCCGCGGACGGCGTCGTGATACCGGGCGTGCCGGACATCAGGCTGACGTGGGAGGACATCGCCGAGGTCCGGCTTCTCCCCCTCCCCGCCCTGTACAGGAACGGTCGTCCCGGCGACACGGTCGTGGCGTTCGTGCCGGCGGACCGCCGGAGGCTGTCCGGCGAGCGGGACACGCCGCGCTGGGGAGACGTGCGGACCGACTTCTTCGCACTGCCGGACGGCTGGCTGGCCCCCGCCGCCGACGAGATCGCCTCGGCGGTCGTACGGCTGTCGGACGTGCCGGTGGTCGACTACCGCTAGCGGCCGGCTGGAACCCTGAGCTCATCGCCTGGAATGTCGCCACATGGGCGGCTGCACCGGGATGGCGGCGAGGCGTCAGGGTGCGGGCCGGCGCCTAGACCGGGGCGACGAAGCCCCAGAGGACCTGGGCTATCTCGTCCACCTCGGCGAACTCGCCCGAGGCGACCGCGGAGACCAGGTCGTAGACCGAGTCGTCGTCGGTGTCGAGCTCGACGCCGTTGTACTCCAGGAAGACCACCGTGCAGACCCAGGCGAGCCGCTTGTCCCCGGCGGCGAACGGAGGGTGGACGGCCAGCGAGTGGAGCAGCGACGCGGCCTTGATCAGCAGGTGGGAGTAGGCCTCGTGGCCGAACATGGAGGCCTGCGGCCGGTGGACGGCCGAGTCGAGGAGCCCGGCGTCACGGAGCTTCGGAGGCGCCCCGGCCGTGAGCTCGGCGAGGTCGATCACCTGCTCCACGGTCAGGTAGCGTGTCATGCGCCGCGCCCCGGGCGGATCGGACCGGGCTCCGTGGTCAGGGCGGTCGGGGGGCGCGTCATTCGCCGAGCCGGTCGAGGACGGAGCGCCAGCGCCTGACTGCGGCGACCCCCAGACGGCGCACTTCGTCGTCGGCCTCGTGACGCGCGATGTACTCGTCCACCGCGGCGTGCACGACCTGCTGCACGCTGCGCCCTTCCTTCTCGGCGCGCCGGCGCAGGGCCTCTGTCTGCTCGTCACTCAGGCGAAGCGTCATGGCCATACCTCCACGGTACGCATCCGGTATCAGGGTGATATTGGACACGGCGAGTGTATGACTACTTACGAACCGTTGTCAGGGGATTTCCCGTGCAACCGGCTGAGCCGCGCGACCGCCTCGTCGATGATCTCGTCCTTCTTGCAGAACGCGAAGCGGACGAAATGCCTGCCCAACTCGGGGCGGTCGTAGAAGACCTGGGTGGGGATGGCGACGACGCCGGCCAGCTCCGGCAGCCGTCTCGCCAGGTCCACTCCGTCGGAGAAGCCGAGCGGCCTGATGTCGGTCTGCACGAAGTAGGTGCCGGCGGGGCGGTACACCTCGAAGCCCGCCGCGGACAGCCCCGCCGTGAGCCGGTCGCGCTTGGTGGCGAGCGCGTCGCGGATCCCGGCGACCCAGCCCAGCTCCTCGCGGAGCGCGTGGGCGACGGCGAGCTGCCACGGAGCGTTCGCGGTGAACGTCAGGAACTGCTTGACGGTCTGGACGGCCCGCACCAGCTCGGGCGGCGCGCAGATCCAGCCGGTCTTCCAGCCGGTGACGGAGAAGGTCTTGCCCGCCGAGGAGATCATCACGGTGCGCTCGCGCATGCCAGGCAGCGTGGCGAGCGGGATGTGCTCCACGCCGTCGAAGGTCAGGTGCTCGTACACCTCGTCGCTGATCGCGACCAGGTCGTGCTCCTGGCACACGGCGGCGATCGCCGACAGCTCGTCGAGCGTGAAGACGGTGCCGGTGGGATTGTGGGGTGAGTTGACCAGGACGGCCCTGGTGCGCGGCCCCACGGCGGCGCGCAGCTCGTCGGGGTCGAAGGCGAACCTGCCCTCGACCGGGCGCAGCGTCACGGGCCTGCGCACCGCGCCCGCGAGGGCGATCGCGGCGGCGTAGGAGTCGTAGTAGGGCTCGAAGACGATCACCTCGTCGCCTGCCTCGCACAGCGCGAGCACGGAGGCGGCCAGCGCCTCGGTCGCGCCCAGCGTCACGAGGATCTCGCCGTCGGGGTCGTAGACGAGCCCGTAGTGCTCCTTGCGGTGCTCGGCGACCGCCTGCCGCAGCTCGGGCAGGCCGGGACCCGGAGGGTACTGGTTGAAACCCTCCCGGATGGCCGTCACGGCCCGCTCAAGCATCGCCGCGGGCCCGTCCGTGTCGGGGAAACCCTGCCCAAGGTTGATCGATCCGGTCCGTACGGCCAGCGCCGTCATCTCGGCGAACACCGTCGTGCCGAACTCGCGCATGCGGGCGACCAGAGGTTCGTTCACGCCGGTCAGCCTATCGGGCCGCCGCACGCTAGCCTCATCGAGTGATCGCCTGTTTTGCCCCCGATTGCGGGATGCATCACCTTGGTGGGCCCCGGTGACGCGCATCCGGGAACTGGACGCGCTGCGCGGCTTCGCCGTCTGCGGGATCATGCTGGTCAACACCTGGCAGCACACGGTCGGCGCGGTGCAGCGGCGTTCCGCGACACCCATCGACTGGATCGTCGAAAACCTCCTGCAGAGCCGCTTCTTCCCCATCTTCTCCTTTCTGTTCGGCGTCAGCTTCGTCCTGTTCCTCCGGTCCGCGGCGCGCAGGACACCGCAACCCCGGCTGGTCCTGCTGCGCAGGCTCGCCGTGCTCGCCTGCCTCGGGCTGCTCCACAGGATGGTCAACCCCGGTGAGGTGCTCCTGCCCTACGCCGTCACCGGGGCGATCGTGCTGGTGCCGGCGTCGTACCTGCACCGCCGGCTCGTACTCCTCGCGGGGATCGCCGCCACGCTGTGGGCGGCGCTCGCGCACGCCGGAGGGGTGTGGCTGATCCCGGGCGTGTTCCTGCTCGGCATGGCGGTGATCGAGTACGGCCCTGGGCCGCGCGCCCTGAGACCGGCGTTCATCGCCGGCGCCCTGCTCGGCGTGGTGCTCACCGGGGCTTGGGTGTACCTGTGGGGGCGTCCGGGGGCGTTCGACTTCCCGTACACGGTGAGCGTCTACCCGCTCGCCGGCCTCGCCGACGCGACCGCCTACTGCACGGGCGTGCTGCTCCTGCTGCGCTACCGGCCCGGCTCCCTGGCGATCCTCGAACCGCTCGGGCGGATGGCGCTCACCGCGTACCTGTCCGGCACCCTGGCCATCCTCGCGGCGCTGCCCCTGCTGGTGCTGGACGGCAGCAGGGCCGGTGTCGTGGCCGTCGCGGGGGTCACGATCGCCGTGCAGGCGGCCTTCGCCCACTGGTGGCTGGCCCGCTTCAGGTACGGCCCGCTGGAGTGGGCGTGGCGCTGCCTCACCTGGTGGGAGATCGTGCCGAACCGTCGCTCACCGGGCGAGCCCCCCGGCGAAACCCCCCTTCGCCCGCCCGGCGAGCCCCCCGCCGAAAGCCCCCCGCCCCCGCCCGGCGAGCCTCCCCCCGAAGGCGGCCAGCGCCCTCTCGCCTGACCCGCGGCCGTGGATCTCGGCACGCGGGGCCTTCGGCCTTAGGCTTGTGCGGTGACCCGCATCGCCCTGTGCCAGATCCCGGTGTCCGAGGACCCGAAGACCAACCTCGAGTGCGTGCGCGACGCGCTCGGAAGGGCCGCCTCGCGCGGCGCCACCCTGGCCGTGTTCCCCGAGGCGACGCTGACCCGGTTCGGCAAGGCCCTCGCCGAACACGCCGAGCCGCTCGACGGCCCGTTCGTCACGGCCGTGGCCGACGCGGCGCGGGCGCACGAGGTGGCGGTGATCCTCGGCACCTTCGAGCCCGCCGGCGGCCGGGTCCACAACACCGCCGTCGCCCTCGACCGGCGCGGCAGACTGCTGGCCGCCTACCGCAAGATCCACCTGTTCGACTCCTTCGGCGCCCGCGAGTCCGACCTGGTCGCGCCGGGCGACACGCCGGTGGTCGTGGAGCTGGAGGGCCTGCGCGTCGGGCTGATCACCTGCTACGACATCCGGTTCCCCGAGCTGGCCCGGGCGGCGGGGGGGCCGGGGGCGCCCCCGGGCGCGGGGAGCGCCCCGGGCGGGGCGGGGGCGCGTGAGGGGGAAAAGACGGGCACCCCGGGAGGG
>NZ_JBFBIK010000102.1:0-26498 GCF_040685555.1 Sphaerisporangium sp. NPDC088356 | reverse complement strand
TGAACGGCAGCTATCGGACCATACGAACTTAAATCGTCAACATGCCGGGGCCGTGCCGCCCCGGGCTGGCTGCCCGGGGCGGATTGGCTCGCTAGATGATCGATTCCAAGGGGTTCGGCGATCGAAGGCGATCAGTGGTCGCATGACCGGCTGGATGGTGTGGACGTTGCGCCGGATCGCGGTGAAGATCGGTGCCAAGATTCACTTGAATCTCCAGCGGCTGGAACGTCCACACTTCTCGTGTGAATGACGAAGGCCGTGAGCTGCTCACCATCGGACAGCTCTCCCATCGCACCGGACTGTCGGTGCGCACCATCCGCTACTGGTCCGATATCGGGGCGCTGCCCCTGGACGGCCGCACCAGTGCCGGCTTCCGGCTCTACGGCACCGAGTCCGTCGCCCGACTCCAGCTTGTGCGCACCCTGCGCGAGCTGGGGCTGGGTCACGCGGAGGTGCGGCGGGTGATGCAGCGGGAGACGACCGTCGCGGCCGTCGCTGCCGTCCATGTGCGGGCCCTGGACGCACAGATCCGGGCCCTGCGACTGAGCCGGGCCGTGCTGAGCACGGTGGCCAGGCGGCAATCCGGTACCGAGGAGATAGAACTGATGAACAAGCTGGCAAGGCTCTCCGCCCAGGAGCGCAGCGCAATCATCGAGGACTTCGCGGACGAGGTCTTCAGCGGTCTGGACGCCGACCCACAGTTGTACGAGCGGATGCGCAGCACCATGCCGGGGCTGCCGGACGACCCCACGTCGGAACAGGTCGACGCGTGGGTCGAACTCGCGGAACTGGTTACCGACCCGGACTTCCGCCGACGCATGCGCCGCATGATGGAGCATAATGCCACGGGCCGCGCCCAGACGGGCCCCGGCCAGCAGCCCGGCGCCTTCATGTTCTTCGCCAGGAAGGTCGCCCTGCTCGCCGGCGCGGCCCGTGAGCGCGGCGTCGCTCCTCAGTCGGCCGAGGCCGCGGGGGTCCTCGACGAACTCCTCGGTACGGGCGCTGGCGCACCCCGCCGCGCCGAGGTTCTGGAGCGTATCGAGGCGGGCCTGGACGCGCAGGCCGAGCGCTACTGGCAGCTGTTGGCGCTCATCCGCGGTGAGCAGCCACGCCCGACGACGACGCCGGACTATCAATGGCTGGCGCAGGCCCTGCGAGCGCACGGCTGAACCGGCGTGGGTTCCGGCCCACCTTGGTGCCCCCTTCCCGGCGATTTGCACCGCCCGGGACGGGAGCACCGCCTCATGGCCGCAAGCACCCAACGTGGAGGACCAGTGGATGCCGATCTGGACTTCCTTGCGACCGCGCTTTATTCAAAGACCGACTACCTGCTGAAGGATTCGCCACAGCTCGCCCCCTGGCGGCCGACAGTAGGCATCGCACCGCAGCTCAGCGACGCGGAGCTGGTGACCTTGGCAATGATGCAGGCGATGCTCGGCTTCACCTCCGAGGCCCGGTGGCTGCGGCTGAGCGTGAGACTCTGCTGGACCTGCTCGCCGTCGAGCCGCAATTCACCGCCGAGCGCCCGGGCCAGGTACTGATCGGCGACAAGAACTACTTCGGCCGCGAGTTCGAGCAACAGCTCACCGAGCTGGACATCCGACTGCTGCGGCCGGCCCGCAAGGGTGAGACCCAGCGGGCCGGATCGCAACTGTTCAAGCCGCTGCGGCAGGTCATTGAGTCGATCAACGAGACCTTCAAGGGCCAGCTCGACCTCGAACGACACCGCGGTCGCACCCCGGGCGGCGTGGCCGTCCGCGTCCTGCAGCGCATCCTCGCGCTCACCGCCGCCATCTGGCACAACGACCACACCGGCCAGCCAGTCATGTGCGCACTGACCGCCTACGATCACTGAACCCCTTGGAATCGATCATCTAGCGTTCTGTCAGGAGCTCTGGTTCTTCGAAGGTCAGGGAGCCGCCTAGTTGGGCTGCCAGCTCCAGCTGGTCGTAGTAGATGCGGTGGCTGGCGATGAGGCCGTCCTCCACGTACGACAGGCAGCACGCGCGGACGGTGATCGGGCGTCCGGTCGCTTCGAGCACCCCTCCGCCGGGCACGATGAACGGTCCCTTGTGGGTGCCAGTGAGCGTGTACTCCGCTATGACGGTGTCGCCTGTCTCGTGCACCGACTGCGGCGTGCACGCCGAGTCAGGGAAGGCCTCGATGAACTGGCCGTAATAGGAAGCGATCTCATCCCTGTCCTGACCTATGCCGTCCGGCGCGACCAGGACCGCCCGCGGGCTGAAGCACTCGGCCAGCGCGTCGAGATCGTGACGGTTGAAGGTCTTTCTCAGCCGGTCCAGGGCACGAAGAAGATCAGACATCTGGATGGTCCTTCTCGGGATTAGTGCTGCGGCCGACCGGGCGAGATAGGCGGATATGTCATGCTTCGTCACGATAGCGTGGTTTTCATGAGGGGGGCGGCTCTCGCCGATCGGCCGGCGTCCTCGGTAACTCGATGGACTGACATGTTTTGCCCGCGTTTGACCTGCGGTTTCTTATCATTCCGGCATGTCGCGATGGGTGGGGAGCAACGGGTACGAGATCGAGCCGATCAGGCTCGACGGGCGGACGCTGCTGCGGGTGCGCCAGCACGGAATCCTGGTCGCCTACTGCCGCTCGGTGGCCGAGGTCACGAAGTACGTCGATCTGGACGAGCTGGTCGAGCTCGTCAGCCTGCCCTCCGCGGCGGCTCGCCCGCGCGGGTGACGTCCGGTCTGCGGGCGGTGAGCGTTTCGGGCTCGCGGGTGACGTTCTCCGGGGACTTGTCGTCGCGCAGGCCGCGCCAGGACGGATGCCGCAGCCTTCCGTCGGGCGTCCACTCCGCGTACTGCACCTCGCCCACCAGCACCGGCTCCACCCACCGGGCGTCCCTGGCCTGCTCGCGGGGCACCGGGGCGTCGAACGGAGGGGTGGCCCGCGAGAGCGGGGCGAGGATCGAGCCGAGCTCCCTGAGCGTCTCCTCGGTGAAGCCGGTGCCGACGTTGCCCGCGTAGATGAGCTGGTCGCCCTTGTGGACGCCGAGCAGCAGTGAGCCGATCGTCGACGACCGCCGGCCGCGCCCCGGCGTCCAGCCCCCGATCACGACCTCCTGCGCGCGGAAGTTCTTGACCTTGGTCCACTCCGGGGATCGCCTGCCCGGCCGGTACGGGGACTGCAGCCGCTTGGAGACGATCCCCTCCATGCCGAGCCGGCGGCTCAGGTCAAGGGCATGGGAGCCGTCGTCACGGAACCACGCGGGCACCTGCCAGCGGGCCCCCGCCGAGACGATGTCCTCCAGCAGTTCCCTGCGCCGCACGTACGGAAGGGCGATGGAGGACTGGGTGCCGACGTGGAGGATGTCGAACAGCATGTACGTCACCGGGATGGTCTGGGCCAGCTTGCGCACACGCTCCTCGCGCCGCTGGTGCATGCGGGGCTGGAGCGCCGAGAAGCTGGGGCGGCCCGCCTCGTCGAAGGCGACGATCTCCCCGTCGAGCACGACATCGTGGCCGCCGACCGCGCCCGCCAGCGCGTACAGCTCGGGGTAGGCGACCGTGACCTCCTTGCCGGTGCGGGAGATGAGCCTGAGGGCGGAGTTCTCGACGTACGCGAGGGCCCGCACGCCGTCCCACTTCATCTCGTGACCCCAGGCGTCATCCTCGCCCGGCGGCGGGAGCGGTCCCAGCTGGGCGAGCATCGGCGTGTAGGCAGGAAGTCCCCCCATGGGCGCTTTCTTACCCACTGGGGAGATGCGCACGAACCCCTACACCACCCCGAAGATTGGTTCTGGAGTGGCCGATAATGGGCTTATGAGATTAAGGATCTTCACAGAGCCCCAGCAGGGGGCTTCGTACGAGGACCAGCTGCGGGTGGCGCAGGCCGCCGAGCGCCTCGGGTATGACGCCTTCTTCCGTTCCGACCACTACCTTCGCATGGACGACGGCGACCCGGAACCCGGCCCGACCGACTCCTGGGTGACGCTCGGCGCGCTCGCCCGTGAGACCGAAACCATCCGCCTCGGCACGCTGGTCACGGCCGCGACCTTCCGGCTGCCCGGCCCGCTCGCCATCAGCGTCGCGCAGGTGGACCAGATGAGCGGCGGGCGCGTCGAGTTCGGCTTCGGCACGGGCTGGTTCGACGCGGAGCACAAGGCGTACGGAATCCCGTTCCCGCCGCTGGGTGAGCGTTTCGCCCGCTTCGAGGAACAGCTGGAGATCATCACCGGGCTGTGGACCACCAAGCCGGGCGACACGTACTCCTTCGAGGGCGCGTACTACCGGCTCGCCGACTCCCCGGCCCTGCCCAAGCCCGCGCAGGATCCCCGCCCGCCGGTGATCATCGGGGGTACGGGCGCGAAGCGGACGCCCCGGATCGCCGCGAAGTTCGCCGACGAGTACAACGTGCCCTTCAACAGCCTGGAGGAGACCGCCGCGGCGTTCGTCCGGGTACGGGAGGCGTGCGAGAACGCCGGCCGTTACTCGATCGTCCTGTCGGCCGCCCAGGTCGTGTGCGTCGGCGCCGACGAGGCCGAGATCGCCCGCAGGGCGGCGGCGATCGGCCGCGAGGTCTCCGAGCTGCGGGAGAACGGCCTGGCGGGCACGCCGGAGGAGGTCCTGGACAAGATCGGCAAGTTCGCCGAGGCCGGCACCGAGCGGATGTACCTCCAGATGCTCGATATGTCGGACATCGAGCACCTGGAGCTGATCGCGGCGGAGATCCTGCCGCACGTCTGAACCGGGGCCTACCAGGGCGAGCCGCTCAAACAGGTGGCCGGTGTGATGGGCGATAGGGAAAGATCGGGCAATGTGCTCCTGACCATCTCGACGACCACGCGGCCGGCCACCGATCTCGGCTTCCTGCTGCACAAACACCCGGACCGCGTCCAGGAGTTCGAGCAGTCGTTCGGCGTGGCCCGGGTGTTCTACCCCGAGGCCACCGAGGAGCGCTGTACGGCCGCGCTGATGGTCGAGGTCGATCCGATCCGGCTGGTGCGCTCCCGCGGCACGTCCTCGCCCGACTTCAGCCTTGGCCAGTACGTCAACGACCGCCCGTACGCGGCCTCCTCGATGCTGGCCGTCGCGCTCGCGGACGTCTTCAGGACCGCGCGCGCGGGTCAGTGCAAGGCCAGGCCCGAGCTGGCGGCCGGGCCGATCGAGCTGGAGGTGACGGTGCCCGCGCTGCCTTGCCGGGGCGGCCCAGAGCTCGCGCGGCAGCTGTTCGAGCCGCTCGGCTGGCAGGTGGAGGCGCACGCCGTCCCGCTCGACGACGGGTTCCCCGAGTGGGGCGATTCGAGATATGTACGGCTCGTGCTGCGCGGGCCGGTGCGGCTGGCCGACGCCCTGAACCAGCTGTACGTCATGTTCCCGGTGCTCGACGACGCCAAGCACTACTGGATGGCCTCCGACGAGGTGGAAAAGCTGATCCGTGCGGGGGAGGGCTGGCTGGCGTCCCACCCGGAGCGCGGGCGGATCACGCGCCGCTACCTCGGCCGCCGCAGGAGCCTGACGAACACCGCCTTCGCCCGCCTGGCCGAGCTGGGCGACGACGTCGAGGAGGACCTGGAGCCCCCCATCGAGGAGGAGGCCACCGACCCGCCCCCGCCTGGAAACACCGGCCCGGCCGCTGAGACGATCCGGCCGGAGACCGTGGAGCCGGTAGACGCCGCGGACGCCACAGACGCCGCGGACGCCACAGAGGCCGTGGACGTGGAGCCCGGCCGGCCCGCCCGCGCGCCGCTCAACCTGCTGCGCAGGGAGGCGGTGGTCGAGGTGCTCACCGAGGCGCGGGCGCGTACCGTCATCGACCTCGGCTGCGGCTCCGGCCAGCTGGTCGGCGAGCTGCTGAAGAATCCCGAGTTCGCCAGGGTCACAGGCGTGGACGTCTCGGCGCGCGCGCTGGCCGTGGCCGCCCGCCGCCTCAAGCTCGACCGGATGCCCGACGCGCGGATGGCCCGCCTGCACCTGTTCCAGGGCGCGCTCACCTACACCGACGAGCGGTTCGCCGGGTACGACGCGGCCGTGCTGATGGAGGTCGTGGAGCACGTCGACCCGCCCCGCCTGGCCGCCCTGGAGCGCGTGGTCTTCGGCACCGCGAGGCCGGGGCTGGTGGTCGTGACGACGCCCAACAGCGAGTACAACGTCCGGTACGAGTTCCTGACCGGCATGCGCCACCCGGACCACCGCTTCGAGTGGACCCGCGCGGAGTTCACCGCCTGGGCCGAGGGCGTCTGCCGGGAGTACGGCTACCGCGTGACGTACCGGCCGGTCGGCGAGGTCGATCCAGAGGTCGGGCCGCCGACCCAGATGGGGGTGTTCGGCCGTGGCTGAGATCAGCGTGCCCAAGCTGTCGCTCGTCCTGCTGGTGGGCGTGTCGGGAAGCGGCAAGTCGACGTTCGCCCGCAGGCACTTCAAACCGACCCAGGTGATCTCCTCGGACTTCTGCAGGGGCCTGGTAGCCGACGACGAGAACGACCAGGAGGCGACCCCGGACGCCTTCGACGTGCTGCACTACATCGTCGGCACCCGCCTCCGCCGGGGGCTGTTCACGGTCGTGGACGCCACCAACGTCCAGTGGGAGGCCCGCAGGAAGCTCGTCGAGCTGGCGAAGAGCCACGACGTGCTCGTGGACGCGATCGTGCTGGACGTGCCTGAGGAGGTCGCGGTCGCGCGCAACGCCCTGCGTCCAGACAGGGCCTTCGGCGCCCACGTGATCACCCGGCAGCGCAAGGACCTGCGGCGGTCGCTGTCCAAGATCTCCAGGGACGGCTTCCGGCGCGTGCACGTGCTGCGGGGCGAGGCCATCGACGACACCACGATCACCTACGAGAAGGCCTGGACGGACCGGCGCGAGCTGACCGGGCCGTTCGACTTCGTCGGGGACGTGCACGGCTGCCGCGCCGAGCTGGAGACGCTGCTCATCGAGCTCGGATGGAAGCTGCACCGCGACGACGCGGGAAGGCCCGTGGGGGCCGAGCACCCGGAGGGAAGGACCGCCGTCTTCGTCGGCGACCTCGTCGACCGAGGCCCCGACTCGCCGGGCGTCCTGCGGCTGGTCATGGGCATGGTGGCGGCCGGGACGGCGCTGTGCGTGTCCGGCAACCACGAGCAGAAGCTCGTCCGGGCGCTGAACGGCCGCAAGGTCACGATCGCGCACGGCCTTGAGCGGTCTCTGGAGCAGCTCGCCGGCGAGCCGGAGGAGTTCCGCGACGCCGCCAAGGCCTTCATGGACGGCCTGATCAGCCACTACCAGCTCGACGGCGGCGCGCTGGTGGTGGCCCACGCCGGGCTGAAGGAGGCCTACCACGGCCGCGCCTCCGGCCGGGTGCGCTCCTTCGCGCTCTACGGCGACACGACCGGCGAGACCGACGAGTACGGCCTGCCGGTGCGGTACCCGTGGGCCAAGGACTACCGGGGCCGCGCCATGGTCGTGTACGGCCACACGCCGATCCCCGAGCCCGAGTGGGTCAACAACACGATCTGCCTGGACACCGGCTGCGTGTTCGGCGGGAAGCTGACCGCCCTTCGCTACCCCACGCGGGAGCTGGTCTCGGTCCCGGCGGAGCGGGTCTGGTACGAGCCCGCCCGGCCGCTGGCCCCGGACGCCCAGCGCGATCCCGGGCTGCTGGACATCGGCGACGTCCAGGGAACCCGGTACGTGGAGGTCCGCACCGGCGGCAAGATCAAGATCCGGGAGGAGAACTCCGCCGCCGCGCTGGAGATCATGAGCCGGTTCGCCGTCGACCCGCGCTGGCTGGTCTACCTGCCGCCGACCATGGCCCCACCGGAGACCTCGTCGCTGGACGGCTACCTGGAGCACCCCGCCGAGGCGTTCGAGGAGTTCCACAGGGCCGGGGTCACCGAGGTGGTGTGCGAGGAGAAGCACATGGGCTCGCGGGCCGTCGTCGTGCTGACCCGCACCCCGGAGGCCGCCGAGGCGCGGTTCGGGGTCACGGACGGCACCTGCGGCACCGTGCACACCCGTACCGGACGGCCGTTCTTCGACGACCCCGCCCTGACGGCCGGGCTGGTGGACGGGCTGAGGGCGGCGGTGTCGGAGGCCGGGCTCTGGGAGGAGCTCGGCACCGGCTGGATGGTGCTGGACGCCGAGCTGCTGCCCTGGTCGGCGAAGGCGGGCAGCCTGATCCGCGAGCAGTACGCGTCGGTGGGCGCGGCGGCCCGCGCGGCCCTGCCCGATGCCGTTGCCGCGTTGGAGGCGGCGGCCGGGCGTGGTCTGGATGTGGGCGATCTCCTGGGTCGCACCCGGCGCCGCTCCGGCAACGCCGCCCGCTTCAGGGACGCCTACGCGCGGTACTGCTGGCCGGTCTCCGGCCTGTCCGGAGTACGGCTGGCGCCGTTCCAGATCCTCGCGGTGGAGGGAAGGGCGACGGCGGGGGACGAGCCGCACTCCTGGCACCTGGCGAGGCTCGCGCGCCTCAACTCCGATCTCATCACCCAGACCAGGCACGTCTTCGTCTCGCTGGAGTCGGAGGAGTCGCGGGCGGCGGCCACCGAGTGGTGGACCTCGCTCACCGAGTCCGGGGGAGAGGGCATGGTCGTCAAGCCCGCGCACCCCGTGCCCGGCCGGGTGCAGCCGGGCGTGAAGGTGCGCGGGCGCGAGTACCTCCGGATCATCTACGGACCCGACTACACCGAGAGCCTGGACGTGCTGCGCCGCAGGTTCCTCGGCAGGAAGCGGTCGCTGGCCCTGCGCGAGCACGCCCTCGGTCTTGAGTCGCTGGCACGGCTGGCCGGCGGCGAACCGCTCTGGCGGGTGCACGAGGCCGTCTTCGCGGTGCTGGCCCTTGAGTCAGAGCCGGTCGACCCCCGGCTCTGAGGCGACGCCGGACGAGCCCGCGGACCCCGCGTCAGGAGGCGAGCGGCCGGACGGCGGGGGCGGGCAGGGGCACGACCTCGCGCCGGTGGTAGTCCGCGAGCTCCTCGCCCTGCTCGTACAGCGCGATCAGGGCGGCGAGGCACGGCTCGACGACGTCGTGGTCGGTGATGCGGCGACCGCCGAGGTGGGTGCCGGCGGCGTCGTAGAGCACCTCGTACATCAGGGTGGACTCGAAGACCAGCAGCTCGGGGAGCGGCCGGGACCGCTCGAAGGGCCGGACGGCGGAGGCGGGCACGACCCTGGCCCGCTCTCCGGCCTCGGTGCGCGCGGCGAGGACGTGCAGCTCCCACTGCATGTAAGGCGTGATCGGCTTCTCGACGACGCGGACGCGCCGGAACTCGGCGTACCCGTCGTACTCGGCGCGCAGCGAGCCGCGCAACTCATCCACCAACTGGAGGGAACGGTCCCAATCGCCCTCGGTCATCGCCACCCAGCTCGCCTCGTAGGGCTCGTAGAAGTTCTGCGCGCGCTCCAGCTTCCACACCACGCCGTCGGCGCTCTCGTAGGCCTCGCGGAACTCCGGTCCGTACACCTCCGGCGGCATCGCCGCCGCCTCTGCTTCGCGCACCCGCTCGAAAACGTGGCAATCTAATTGATTGTCCGTTATCGGGACCATCGGCTACTCCTCGTTCGTGGGTGCGGAGCCCTCGGCGGTTCGCCACAGGGCCGGTGGCGAGAGGTAATCGCGGAGAACGTGCGCCACCATGCCCGGACCCACATGAACCGAAACCCGGAAACGGCGGCGGTCGGCAAGACAGGCCGATCATGAGACGGCTGACTGGGAGCGTCAAGACCCAAATCACCGGCGGAGGTCGCACACGGCGAAGCCGGGCGGACCTGAAAGGTCCGCCCGGCCGTGACACTCGATGGGCCCGGAAGGGGCCTCAGCGGCGGCGCCCGAGACGGGGATCGCGCACGTGGTGCCGGTGGTGCGCCATCCTCAGCAGGGCGAAGAAGAGCCCCATGAAGAACAGCACCTTGACCACCCCGAGCAGCGGCCCGATCAACCCGGAGACCGACGACACGATGAGGATGAACGCGAGCACGAACAGGAAGACCGGGGGCCTGCCGTGGTGCCGGCGCCCCCGCTCGAACCGCTCGCGGCGCACCTCAGCCCTGCTCGCCATGTGGTGCCCCCAGGTGGCGAGGTCGGCGTGGTGCGGCGGCGCCCAGCCGTCGGCACGCCCCCGGGCGTACTCGACGGGGCGCGGTGCGGACGGGCCGGGTAGGTCGGCCGTCACCTGCCGCAGGTCGCCCGCGGTGCGGGCCGCGAGGGCGGTGTCGAGTCGTTCGTCCAGTTCGGCGTGGGTGAGCCGGCCCTGCGCGAAGTGCTCGCGCAGGGCGGTCATCACCTCGTCGCGTTCCGCGTCACCGATCCGCAGATCGTCCCGCGAGGTCATCGAGGGTCACTCCTCCGAGGTGTCGCCGTCGGCCAGGATCTGGTAGAGCTTGCGCCGCGTCTCGGCCAAGATCTGCTTCGCCTGCCCGATTTGCCCGTCACTGCCAGTCTGCGCGATCTGGAAGAGCGCCGCGGCGGCCTGGCGCGACAAATCGAAGAGTTCGTAAACACTGTCGTCGACGTTCGGCGTCATGTCCTCCCAGGGGGCGCGCACCTCCTCGGGGTGCTCGCTCACGTAGGCGAGGCCCGCCTCGGTGAGCTGGAAGGTCTTGCGGCCGTCGGTCTCCTCGGCGCGCACCAGGCCCTCGTCGGTGAGCTGCTGCAGCGCCGGGTAGACCGCGCCGGGGCTCGGCTTCCAGCCTCCCTCGCTGCGCTGGGCGATCTCCTGGATCACCTGGTAGCCGTTGCGCGGCTCCTCGGCCAGCAGGGCCAGGATGGCGGCGCGGACGTCGCCCCGCTTGGCCTTGCGGCCGCCTCTGCCGAACGGCGGGCGCCCGCCGCCGAACCCGAAACCGGGCCCGAACTGGCCTCGCCCGAAGTCCCAGGAGAAGGGGCGCGGTCCCCGGTGCCCCCGGAACCGGCGCTCGCGGCCCTCTTCGTCCTGAGGGTGGCCCTGCGGGCCGTGATGGTGTCCCTGGTGCCAGGCGGCGGCCATGGACCCGAGCGCGGCGAGCGCGGCGCCCTTCATGGCGCGCGGGTCAGCCCAGGGCGCGCCTCCGATCGGATACGTGTGGGTCATGTCTTTCCCCCTTGCAAGTGACGATCGACTTTCGACCGTTCTCGATGCCTCAACGATATATCGCGAACGTTCTTAAAGACAACCCATCGCCATGAAGAAGTCGTGCGCGCCCGTACGGAATGGCCGGGAGCCCACGAACTGTGGCCGATTTCGAAGGAAGTGACGCAGATCACGCGAGACCGGGAACAGACCTCGAGGTCCGAGCGTTATCAGGTTTCGGACGGGATCGTTCTGCTCTGAGAGGGCTGGGGGGTGCTCTTGGAGCGGAACGGTCCCGTCTGTCTTTCCCGCCATACCCCATGGCTCTGATCAGGCGCGACTCCGGCCGGTGGCGACACGCCGCCCGGTTACCGAGGGGGTTCCGCCGGATGGCGGAGATTTTGCCGTAGGGTGCCCGATCGTGATCTACGCATGATGGGACATACCCACGCGCTGAGTGGCGCCGCCGCCTGGCTGCTCATCGCGCCCGGGCTCACGGCGCTTCCGACGCTCGGAGGGCTCGCGGGCGAACTGACGCCCGTGGTGGCCAACGTGCTCTCGCCCGGCGAGCTGATCGCCGGGGCTCTGGTCTGCGCGGGCGCGGCGATGCTCCCCGACCTCGACCATCCGCACGCCACGATCGCCCAGACGTTCGGCCCGGCCACCTGGGTGCTGAGCAAGGCGTTCAACTGGGCCAGCGGGGGGCACCGGCACGCCACCCATTCGCTGCTGTTCGCCCTCGTCGCCGGCGTCGGCTGCCACCTGCTGGCCGACCACTACCCGATCGGCCGCGACGTCGTGGTCGTCCTGATGATCGGGCTGGCACTGCGGTCGATCGGCATCGGCGTCCCCGGCAAGACCATCACCTCGGCGCTGGTGAACATCGGCCTCACCGCGGGGACGTTCGTCCTGTTCCACTCCCGCGACGTGGGCTATCTCTGGCTGGGCCTCGCCGTCGCGGTCGGATGCCTCGCCCACGTGGTGGGCGACTGCCTGACCGAGCGAGGATGCCCGGTGCTGTGGCCGGTGAAGCATCGGTGGGTCCTGCCCTACCGCATCGGGATCAAGACCGGCAGGGCGTTCGAGATCAAGATCCTGGGCCCCGTGCTGTCGGTCGTCGTGATAGGCCTGCTGGCGGTACGCCTCATGCCCGCGTCCGTCTGACTGCCTACTGGTGAGTAACTTGATGTCGAGATATCCTGAGGGATATCTTGATATCGAGAGATTTGCTGTGCTCCGGGTGGTTAGGGCAGCCTAACTGGCGATGGCACTCCACCGGTGCGGCAGGATCTATGGGGCGAACCAGGCAAACTGTTCGCCCCACCATCAGTGGCGATGAGCGTGAAATGAGGGAGGCGAGTCTCCGTGTCCGCGAACAGCTTCGGCAGCCGTGACACCCTCCGCGTCGGTGACGCGGCTTACGAGATCTACCGGCTGGACGCCGTCGAGGGGTCGGAACGCCTCCCGTACAGCTTGAAGATCCTGCTGGAGAACCTGCTGCGCACGGAGGACGGCGCGAACATCACCGCCGACCACATCCGCGCCGTGGGCGGGTGGGACCCCACCGCGGCGCCGAGCGTGGAGATCCAGTTCACGCCCGGACGCGTGATCATGCAGGACTTCACCGGCGTGCCCTGCGTGGTCGACCTGGCCACCATGCGTGAGGCCGTACGCGACCTCGGCGGCGACGCGGGCAAGATCAACCCGCTCGCCCCGGCCGAGATGGTCATCGACCACTCCGTCATCGTCGACTTCTTCGGCGGCCCCGACTCCTTCCAGCGCAACGTCGACCGCGAGTACGAGCGCAACCACGAGCGCTACCAGTTCCTGCGCTGGGGCCAGACCGCGTTCGACGAGTTCAAGGTCGTCCCGCCGGGCACCGGCATCGTGCACCAGGTCAACATCGAGCACCTCGCCCGCGTCGTGATGACGCGAGGTGCCGAAAAGGACGGCAAGGCGGTGGTGGCCGCTTACCCCGACACCTGCGTCGGCACCGACTCCCACACCACCATGGAGAACGGCCTCGGCGTGCTCGGCTGGGGCGTCGGCGGCATCGAGGCCGAGGCCGCGATGCTCGGCCAGCCGATCTCCATGCTCATCCCGCGCGTGGTCGGCTTCAAGCTCACCGGCCAGCTGCCTCCGGGCGCGACCGCGACCGACCTGGTCCTGCGGATCACCGAGATGCTGCGGCAGCACGGCGTCGTCGGCAAGTTCGTCGAGTTCTACGGCGACGGTGTCACCGCCGTGCCGCTGGCCAACCGGGCCACGATCGGCAACATGAGCCCCGAGTTCGGCTCCACCTGCGCGATCTTCCCGATCGACGACGAGACGGTGAAGTACCTCAAGCTCACCGGCCGCAGCGCCGAGCAGGTCGCGCTGGTCGAGTCGTACGCCAAGGAGCAGGGCCTCTGGCACGACCCCTCCATCGAGCCGGTCTTCTCCGAGTACATCGAGCTCGACCTGTCGACCGTCGTCCCCTCCATCGCCGGACCGAAGCGCCCGCAGGACCGCATCGCGCTGTCCTCGGCCAAGGAGACCTGGCGCCGTGACGTGCGCGTCTTCGTCCCCGACGCCAACGGCACGGACGAGGAGGGCAAGGAGTCCTTCCCCGCCTCCGACTCGCCGGCCTCCAACGCCAGCGCGAACGGGCACGACAAGCAGGAGGACAGGCCGCTCGCCGCCACCGTGCCCGGCTCGGAGGCGGGCCACGGCCGGCCGCGCAGGCCCACCCCGGTCACGCTGGCCGACGGCACGTCGTTCGAGATCGACCACGGCGCCGTGGTCATCGCCGCGATCACCTCCTGCACCAACACCTCCAACCCGTACGTCATGATCGGCGCGGCCCTGCTGGCCAGGAACGCCGTCGACAAGGGGCTCACCCGCAAGCCGTGGGTGAAGACCTCGCTGGCCCCGGGCTCGCAGGTCGTCACCGGGTACTTCGAGCGCTCCGGGCTCACGCCCTACCTCGACAAGCTGGGCTTCAACCTGGTCGGCTACGGATGCACCACCTGCATCGGCAACTCCGGCCCGCTGCCCGAGGAGATCTCCGAGGCGGTCCAGTCCGGCGACCTGGCCGTCACCGCCGTGCTGTCCGGCAACCGCAACTTCGAGGGCCGGATCAACCCCGACGTCAAGATGAACTACCTCGCCTCGCCGCCGCTGGTCGTCGCGTACGCCCTCGCGGGCACGATGGACCTCGACCTGAACACCGAGCCGCTCGGCACAGGCGCGGACGGCGAGCCGGTGTTCCTCGCGGACATCTGGCCCTCCACCGAGGAGATCGCCGAGGTCGTCAACTCCTCGATCGGCGAGGACATGTTCAAGCGCGACTACGCCGACGTGTTCAAGGGCGACGAGGCCTGGCGCTCGCTGCCGATCCCGACCGGTGACACCTTCGAGTGGGACCCGTCCTCGACCTACGTGCGCAAGGCGCCGTACTTCGACGGCATGCCGAGCAAGCCGGAGGCCGTGACCGACATCCACGGCGCCCGGATGCTGGCGCTGCTCGGCGACTCGGTCACGACCGACCACATCTCCCCGGCCGGCTCCATCAAGTCCGACTCGCCCGCCGGGCGCTACCTCAAGGAGAACGGCGTCCAGCTGAAGGACTTCAACTCCTACGGCTCCCGGCGCGGCAACCACGAGGTCATGATCCGGGGCACGTTCGCCAACATCCGCCTGCGCAACCAGATCGCGCCGGGCACCGAGGGCGGCTTCACCCGCGACTTCACCAAGGACGGCGGCCCGGTCGTAGCGATCTACGACGCCTCGGTGAACTACCAGGCGGCCGGCGTCCCGCTGGTCGTGCTGGCGGGCAAGGAGTACGGCTCCGGCTCCTCGCGCGACTGGGCGGCCAAGGGCACGGCGTTGCTCGGTGTGCGCGCCGTCATCGCCGAGTCCTACGAGCGCATCCACCGCTCCAACCTGATCGGCATGGGCGTGCTTCCGCTGCAGTTCCCGGAGGGCGAGAGCGCCGCCTCGCTGGGCCTGACGGGCGAGGAGACCTTCGACATCACCGGTGTCGAGGAGCTCAACTCCGGCACGACCCCGGCGACCGTCACGGTCAAGGCGGGCGACCAGGAGTTCCAGGCCGTCGTGCGCATCGACACGCCCGGAGAGGCCGACTACTACCGCCACGGCGGCATCATGCAGTACGTCCTGCGCTCCCTGCTCGCCAAGAGCTGAGCAGGGTAAGGCGGGGCCTGAGGCCCCGCTCTCGGGGGTTCACTCCCGCACAGAGGACAGCCCGGCGGAACACCCATCCGCCGGGCTGTCCCGCGTTCCGGCGGGCCCCTGCTCCGGCGGGCCCCTGCTCCGGCGGGCCCCTGCTCCGGCGGGCCCCCGCTCCGCGTACGCTCGCCGGCTCCGGAGGCGCGTCGAAGGGCGCCGCGGCCCGCGCGCACCGCTCTCGGCGGCAGGGTGGTCCTTCTTCGCGCGATAAAGTCACCGCGCCGTGGTGATATGTCGTGAAACGTTCTGGTATTGGCGGAGGCTTGGCCGGTTTCATGGTGATTATGTGCTGAAGGCCGCCGGGGCTCGGGGGATTTTCTCCGTCGAGGGGTTTATTCGGCACGCCGGGCCGGACGTACCCGTGGCGGCGTGCTTCCGGCGTGCTTCTGGGAGCCTTCGCACGCCGGTGACCGGCTACGACGCAGGAAAGGCGTGATCGTCGGCAAATTTGACCACAAGCGATAACTCCCTTAATTCGCCGACATTTCGAGGCTTGTAGTGTCTTATGAAGAAAAGGGAGGAATACAGGATGACGCACGCCATGTCGAGCCCGGTGGCACTTCCCCTCGATCGTCAGAATCCCTTCGATCCGCCGCAGGATCTGCGCCGGTGGCGCGAAGAGGGACCGATCCGTCCGATGCTCTATACCGACGGGCACGTGGGCTGGCTGGTGACAGGCCACGCAGCCGCCCGCGCGGTGCTCGCCGACCACCGCTTCACCACCGACCCGAGCATGCTGCACCCGCCGATCGGCGAGCGCGTCACCCAGGAGCTGCTCGCCGAGGTGCCGGGATTCTTCCTGCAGGCGGACCCGCCCGAGCACACCCGCTTCCGCAGGCAGCTCACCGGCCAGTTCACCGTGCACCACATGAAGCGGCTGGAGCCGAGGATCGAGCAGATCACCTCCGACCGGCTGGACGCCATGGAGCAGGCGGGACCGCCGGCCGACCTGGTGGAGGAGTTCGCGCTGCCGATCCCCTCGCTGGTGATCTGCGAGCTGCTCGGCGTGCCGTACAGCGGGCACCACAGGTTCCAGCGGCGGTCCCGGGTGATGCTCGACCTCGACTCGACGCCCGAGCAGGTGCGCGAGGCGTTGGACGACCTGATGGGCTACATGCGGGAGCTGGTGGACCACAGGCGCGCCGAGCCGGGCGACGACCTGATCAGCGGCCTGGTGTCGGCCCGGCAGCTCACCAAGGAGGAGATCACCGGCGTGGCCATGCTCTTGCTGGTCGCCGGCCACGAGACCACCGCCAACATGCTCGCGCTGGGCACGTTCACGCTGCTGCGGAATCCCGCGCAGCTGGCCGCCCTGCGTGACGACCCATCCCTGGCCTCGACCGCCGTCGAGGAGCTGCTGCGGTACCTCACCATCGTCCACCTGGGCGCCATCCGCGCGGCCAAGGAGGACGTCGAGATCGAGGGCCAGGTGATCAAGGCGGGCGAGACGGTGACGGTGTCCCTGGCCGCCGCCAACCGTGACCCCGGCCACTTCGAGGACCCCGACACGCTCGACCTCACGCGGCCGGGGACGGGGCATCTGGCCTTCGGCCACGGCGTCCACCAGTGCCTCGGGCAGCAGCTCGCCCGCGTCGAGATGCGCATCGGCTACCCCGCGCTGCTGCGGCGCTTCCCCGGCCTGCGCCTCGCCGTGCCTCCCGAGGAGGTGGCGACGCGGTCGACCATGGCCATCTACGGCGTGCACCGGCTGCCGGTCGCCTGGTAGCGGGCGCCGGCGACCGCTGACCTGGCCGGATAACCGGTTGCGGGTGGTAGGTGATCAGCATCTACCGTGCCACGCATGAGTCATGAGGTAATTCTCCTGTTTCTGGGTGGTTTAGCGGTATTTGTCGGAGCCATCGTCCAGGGAGGTGTGGGGTTCGGGCTGGGGCTGGTGGCGGCGCCGATCATCACCGTGCTCGATCCCACCGTGATGCCCGGCGCCATCCAGATCGTCAACGTCACGCTGCCGCTGTTCACCCTTGCCACCGAGTGGCGCGGGGTCGACTGGCGCGGTCTCGGCTTCGCGCTGCTCGGCAGGCTGCCGGGCAGCGCCATCGGCGCGGTCATCGTCGTCTACGTCAGCACCCAGACCCTTGGGATCTTCGTCGGCGCCATGGTGCTGGTCGCGGTGGCGGTGACCGTGTCGGCGGTCGCGATCCCGAGGAACGGGGCGACGCTGACCGCCGCGGGCTTCGTGTCCGGCATCACCGGCACGGCGACCGGCATCGGCGGCCCGCCCATGGGGATCGTCTACCAGCACGCCTCAGGGCCGCGCATCCGGGCGACCCTGGCGATGTACTTCTTCCTCTCGGCCGCGCAGTCCCTGGCCATCCTCGCCTCGGTGGGCAGGCTGCCCGGCCGGTCGGCGCTCGCGGGGGCGGCGCTCATCCCTTTCATGGTCGCGGGGTTCGCCGTCTCGGGGCCACTGCGGCGTTTCCTGGACGGCGGGCGGGTGCGCGCCGGGATTCTCCTGGTGGCCGCGGCCTCGGCCTTCGTGCTGATCACGCAGAGCCTGGCCGGTTAATCTTGCGTTTCCTGATTGTTACCGGCGACAACAAACTTTGCCCGCCGGAGGTCTGGCGCGCGGGCTCGGGGAGGAATACGTTGCCGCAAACAACATTCAAAGAAACGGCCAAGCCGAGACCCGGTCGAAGCCGTTGCTTCCCCCGGTCAGAGCTCGGCCGGGCACCCCCAACAGACCCCCACGCCACCCCACGAAGTGGCCATTCATGCAGAAAGGACCCGGTGCACCAATGCGCAAGGGGATCCTCGGCCTGACAGCCGCCGCGGCGGCGCTCTCTCTCGGTCTTACCGCCTGCGGGGGCGACAGCGGTGACACGACCGACGCTGCGAGCAGCGGCGCTCCCGCCTCCTCGGCCGCCGCCAAGCCGGGCAAGATCGGTGTCATCCTTCCCGACAGCAAGTCGTCGCCCCGCTGGGAGACCGCGGACCACAAGTACCTCGAAGAGGCCTTCAAGACCGCGGGTGTCGCCTACGACATCCAGAACGCCCAGAACGACAAGACCGCCTTCCAGACGATCGCCGACCAGATGATCACCAACGGTGCCACGGTGCTCGCGATCGTCAACCTGGACAGCGGCACCGGCAAGGCCGTCATCGACAAGGCCAAGGCCCAGGGTGTGCCGGTCATCGACTACGACCGCCTGACGCTCGGCGGCGGCGCCTCGTACTACGTGAGCTTCGACAACACCAAGGTCGGCACCCTTCAGGGTGAGGGCCTGGTCAAGTGCCTCGCCGACAAGAAGGTCGACAAGCCGCTGATCGCCGAGCTCAACGGCTCGCCGACCGACAACAACGCCACGCTGTTCAAGGCGGGCTACGACGGCGTGCTCAAGCCCAAGTACGACTCGGGCGAGTTCGAGAAGGGCCCGGACCAGTCCGTGCCGGACTGGGACCCGGTCAAGGGCGGCACGATCTTCGAGCAGATGCTGACCTCCTCCCCGAAGATCGCCGGTGTGCTCGCGGCCAACGACAACCTCGGCAACGCCGCCATCACCGTGCTCAAGAAGCAGAAGCTCAACGGCAAGGTGCCGGTGACCGGTCAGGACGCCGGCGTCCAGGGCCTGCAGAACATCCTCAACGGCGACCAGTGCATGACGGTCTACAAGGCGGTCAAGAAGGAGGCCGACGCGGCCGCGGAGCTGGCCATCGCGCTGGCCAAGGGTGAGAAGCCGACCGTCAACGGCACGGTCAAGGACACCGAGACCAACCAGGACGTCCCCTCTGTCCTGCTGGACCCGCAGTCGATCACCTTCGACAACGTCAAGGACGTCGTCGCCGACGGCTTCGTCACCAAGGACGAGCTGTGCAAGGGCGAGTTCGCCGCCAAGTGCACCGAGGCCGGAGTCCAGTAGCAGCGAGGTTCGGTACGGATCGCGTACCCGGGGGAGGCCTCCACAGGAGGTCTCCCCAGCGGGACGCAGGCCGTACCGTCAGCACTGAGGAGCAAAGTGTCATCCCAACCCGTTCTGGAGATCCGCGGGCTCGACAAGAGCTTCGGCCCGGTGCAGGTCCTGCACGACGTCGCCTTCTCCGCGCACACCGGTGAGGTCACCGCGCTGGTCGGCGACAACGGCGCAGGCAAGTCCACCCTCGTCAAGTGCATCGGCGGGACCTACGCGATCGACGCGGGGGAGTTCCTGTTCGACGGCAAGCCCGTCCAGGTCACGAGCCCCCGTGAGGCGGCCGAGCTCGGCATCGAGATCGTCTACCAGGATCTCGCCCTCTGCGACAACCTCGACATCGTCCAGAACATGTTCCTCGGCAGGGAGAAGACCAGCGGGCTGGTCCTCGACGAGGCGACGATGGAGGAGATGGCGGTCAAGACCCTCGACAGCCTGTCGGTCCGCACCGTCCAGTCGATCCGCCAGCTCGTCTCCAGCCTGTCGGGCGGTCAGCGGCAGACGGTCGCCATCGCCAAGGCCGTGCTGTGGAACAGCAAGGTCGTCATCCTGGACGAGCCCACGGCGGCGCTCGGCGTCGCCCAGACCGCCCAGGTGCTGGAGCTGGTGCGCCGGCTGGCCGACAACGGCTTGGCGGTGGTCCTCATCTCGCACAACATGAACGACGTCTTCGCCGTGTCGGACCGCGTCGCGGCCCTGTACCTCGGCCGGATGGCCGCGCAGGTGAAGACCGCCGATGTCACCCATTCACAGGTCGTCGAGCTCATCACCTCGGGGCGCAGCGGCGAGCTCGGCCTGCAGAACGTCAACGGAGTCACCGCATGAGTACGACGATGCTTCCCGGACAGAAGGCCGCCGCGCAGGCCCCCAGCATCGGCGGCAACTTCCGCGGCTACGTGGCCCGGGTCCGAGGCGGTGACATGGGGGCCCTGCCCGCCATCCTCGGGCTGGTCGTGCTCTGCACGGCCTTCGCGATCCTGCGGCCGGTGTTCCTGTCGGCGACCAACTTCGCCAACCTGTTCACGCAGGGCGCCGCGATCAGCCTGATCGCCATGGGGCTGATCTTCGTCCTGCTGCTCGGCGAGATCGACCTGTCCGCCGGATACACCAGCGGCGTCTGCGCGGCGGTGCTCGCCGTCGCCATGACCAACCACGGCCTGCCCTGGTACCTCAGCGTCGCCGCGGCGATCGTCACCGGAATGGTGATCGGGCTCGCGCTCGGCGCGCTGGTCGCCAAGCTCGGCGTCCCGTCGTTCGTGGTGACGCTGGCCGCCTTCCTGGCATTCCAGGGCCTGCTGCTGGTCCTGGTCAACGAGGGCAACAACATCGCGATCCGCGAGCCGGTGATCATCGCGATCGAGAACAGGTATCTGCCGCCCATCCTCGGCTGGATCCTGTACGCGGTGTGCGTCGTGGTGTACGCCCTGATCCAGATCGTGCGATCGCGGCGCCGCGCCGGCAGGGGCCTCACGGCGGATCCCGCCACGGTCATCGCCTTCCGGGTGGGCCTGCTGGCGGTCCTCGGCGGGTTCGCGGTCTACGCCCTGAACCTGGAGCGCAGCCGCAACGCCTTGCTCGTCTCGCTCAAGGGCGTGCCGATCGTCGTCCCCCTGATCCTCGCGCTGCTGGTGTTCTGGACGTTCGTGCTGCGCCGCACGGCCTTCGGCCGGCACATCTACGCCGTCGGCGGCAACGCCGAGGCGGCGCGCCGCGCCGGTATCCGGGTGGACCGCATCCGCATCAGCGCCTTCGTCATCTGCTCCGGCATGGCCTCTATCGGCGGCATCGTCCTGGCCTCTCAGGCGAGCTCCGTCGACCCGAGCACGGGCGGCAGCGACGTGCTGCTGTTCGCGGTCGGAGCCGCCGTCATCGGCGGCACGAGCCTTTTCGGAGGCAAGGGAAGGGTGATCGACGCGGTCCTCGGCGGAGCCGTGGTCGCGGTCATCAACAACGGCATGGGCCTGATGGGCTACAGCGCCAGCGTGAAGTACATCGTCACCGGATCGGTCCTGCTGCTGGCCGCCGGGGTCGACGCCCTGTCCCGCAAGCGCGCCGCGGCCTCCGGCCTGAGGTGAGGTCCGGTCCAGGCCGGCCCTGACATGACGCACGGAGGTCACGCCCGCGCCACGAGTTGCCAAGGTCGACGTCAAGGGTGTTCACATGAACACCCGCGGCGGTGCTGATGCGGGCCCGCCGCGGCGGCGGGCCCTGCCCCCGATCTGATCGCACGAAGGAACCAGAGGTCCACGGATGATGCGCGCGGGGCCCTCACAGGAGGAGATCCGGCGCCACAACCTCGGTGTCCTCCTGCGCCATGTCCACCTGAGCGGGCCCACGTCCCGATCCGAGCTCACCACCAAGATGGGGCTCAACCGCAGCACCATCATGGCGCTCACCGCCGACCTGACCGCGGCGGGCCTCGTGCGCGAGGAGCTCCCGACGGAGACCGGCCGGGCCGGGCGCCCGTCGCTGGTGGTCAGGCCCGAGCCCCGGGTGTACGTCCTGGCGTTCGACATCGGCGTCGACAGGCTGGTGGCCGCCCGGGTCGGGCTGGGCGGCGTGATCCTCGACCGCCGCGAGGCCATCCGGGAGCGCGGGCCCTTCGTCATGGACCGCGTCGTCGGGCGCCTGGCGTCCTTCACCGGGCAGATGCTGAAGAAGACCCGCTCCGACACGGTCTGCGTCGGGGCGGGGGTGGCGTTCAGCGGCGGGGTGCGCAGCTCCGACGGCGTCGTCCGGTTCAGCCCCAACATGGGGGTCCAGGACATCCCTCTCGGCGAGGAGCTGGAGAGCAGGCTCGGGCTGGGCATCCCCGTCGCCGTGGGCAACGACGCCAACCTGGGCGCGCTCGCGGAGCAGGCGCGCGGGGTGGGCGTGGGCTGCCGCGACCTCATCTACCTGCACGGGGACGTCGGCATCGGGGGCGGCATCATCGCCGCGGGCCAGCTTCTGGGCGGCCAGGGCGGCTACGGGGGCGAGGTCGGCCACATGGTCGTCAACGCCGGCGGCCGGCCCTGCGGCTGCGGGTCGCGCGGCTGCCTGGAGGCCGAGGTGGGGGAGCGGGCGCTGCTGGAGGCGGCCGGCCGCTTCGGCGCCGACATCGGGCGCGACGCCGTACGAGCCGTCGTGGACGCCGCCGACCGCGGCGACATCGTCGCCCAGGACGCGCTCGCCCGCGTGGGCGACTGGCTGGGCCTCGGCGTCGCCAACCTGGTGAACATCCTCAACCCGGAGATGGTCATCTTCGGGGGCATGCTCAGGGAGATCTACCTGGGCTCGGCGGCCCAGGTGCGCAGCCGGATCACCACCGACGTCCTGCACGCCTCCCGCGAGAGCCTGCGGCTGCGCACCCCGATGCTCGGCGACGACACCACCCTGGTGGGCGCCGCCGAGCTGGCCTTCGCCCAGGTGCTCGCCGACCCCCTGGACGCCCTCGCCCGCGTCGGCCCCTAGCGCTTGCGCCCGGCGGCGCCGGATCGAGCGCGAACTCGGACGGCCCTAGGCGACCATCGCCGAGCCGGCGACCCAGGTGTTGCACGCGGCGGGACCGGCGGCCTTGTAGCCGCGGCTCAGCCAGTTGGCGATGTTACGGCCCTTGCCGTGGTCGCGGACCTTGTTGTTCTCGTCGCCGCTCTCGCGAGTGGCGTCGAGCAGGAAGTCCCAGTCGTCGGCCGTCCGGTCCAGGGAGTCCCAGACGCTGCCGATGAACGCTCCCGCGAAGCACTCCGCCTGGAGCTCGAGCCGCCGGAGCTGCTCGTCGTACTCGGTCTTGCTCCGGTGGCGCAGGCGGTCGAACCCGCGCTCGATCCCCGAGATGTTCTGCACGTGGTGGCCGTACTCGTGGGCGATGACGTCCATCAGGAACAGGTCCTCGGCCTGCCTGGTCAGGTGCTTGTCGAGCAGGACGACGATCCGCCGGTACGACGGGCAGTAGATCCCCTGGGCGTGGGTGGGCCACTTCTGGCCGCATGCTCGTTGCGGCCTGGAGATGAACTGCAGGCGCGGCTTGGAGAAGGGGATGCGTGCCTTCTTCAGCTGGGCGGCCCACGACTCGTTGAGGCAGGTGAACAGCGGCGTGACGTAGCTCTTGGCCGAGGCCACGCTGCCGGGCGTGACCGCCCGCTCCGGGCAGCTCGACCGGGGGAGCCCGCCGGAGGTGTAGAGAGGGCTCTTTGTCAGCGCGGCCGTGTTCCCGATCGGATAGGCGGCCAAAGACGCCGGGGCGGCGTGCGCCGTGCCCGCCAGGAAGGGGCTCGCCAGCAGCCCGGCGAACAGCGCGATGGAGAGCTTGCGAGTGATCACAGCAGAGCAGGCTAGCCGCTATGTCCGTTCAAAGATCGATAAATACGGCACTTCCCGCTCGGGGGTGGTCGACGGGCGGGGGCCTCTAGGCCACCATCGCCGAGCCGGCGATCCAGGTGTTGCACGCGGCGGGGCCGGCGGCCTTGAAGCCCCGGTCGAGCCAGTTCGCGATGTTGGCTCCCTTGCCGTGGTCGCGGACGTCGCCCGTCTCGTCGCCGCTCTCCCGGTCGTCGCCGAGCAGGGTCTTCCAGTCCGCGCCCGTACGGTGCAGCGAGGTCCAGACGCTGGCTATGAAGGCCCCGGCCAGGCACTCGCCCTGCAACTCGTGCCTGCGCGACTGCTCGTAGTACTCCGCCTTGCCGTTGCTGGGGAGCCGGTCGAAGGCGCGCCACATGCCCGCGATGTTCTGCACGTGGTGGCCGTACTCGTGGGCGATCACGTCCATGAGGAACAGGTCCGACGGATCGTCGACGACGGCACTGTCGAGCATGACGACGATGCGGCGGCTCGCGTTGCAGTAGATGGCCTGGACGTTCTTGCCCCACTTGCCGCCGCAGATCTTCTGGGGCTTGGTGATGAACGTCACACGGGGCTTGCTGAAGGGCATGCGAGCCTTCGCGAACTGGGCCGCCCACGTACCGTTCAGGCACTTCACGAGCGTCGTCAGATAGTTCCGCGCCGACGCCACGTTCCCCGCCTGGACCGCCGGTTCGGGGCACGGAGTGGCTGGCAGGCGGCCTGAGGCGTACAGGGCGTTCTTGGTGAGGATGTCCGCGTTCCTGATCGGGAAGCCCACCTGGGCGGCGTTGGCCGTGCCGCCCAGGAGCAAGCTGGCGATCACGACGAGAAGGAGGACAACGGAGTGCTTTCGCATGGTTCCGTGAGGGTACGTGAGCGGCACACTCGACGTAAAACCGATCTAATGTGGACAAGTCCGGGAGGTTTCGAGAGGTTGACCCAAGGGTGTCCGCAGAGTGGGACGCTTAGGCGAGGCCGGAGCGCCGCTGGGACGGGCATCCGGGCAAATAGACTCGGGCTGGTCGACAACAGGCGGAGGGGATGATTCCGTGAGCGAGCGGAGCCAGCGAACCAACGGTTCGGGCGCAGGGCGGGCCGGCCTGCTGGAGTCCGTGAAGGGTCCGGGAGATCTCAAGCGTTTGGAGGCCGACGAGCTGCCGGCCCTCGCCGCCGAGTTGCGTGACCTCCTGATCGACGCCACCTCGCGCATCGGAGGCCACCTCGGCCCGAACCTCGGGGTCGTCGAGCTGACCATCGCGCTGCACCGGGTCTTCGACTCGCCGTCCGACCGCATCCTGTGGGACACCGGTCACCAGGCCTACGTCCACAAGATGCTCACCGGGCGCGCGGCCGACTTCGTCACGCTCCGCCAGGAGGGCGGCCTGTCGGGCTACCCGAGCCAGGCCGAGTCCGACCACGACGTCATCGAGAACTCCCACGCCTCGACCGCCCTGTCCTACGCCGACGGGCTGGCCAAGGCGTACAAGCTGCGGGGCGACACCGGCCGCACGGTCGTCGCGGTGATCGGCGACGGCGCGCTGACCGGCGGCATGGCCTGGGAGGCGCTCAACAACATCGCCGGGCACGCCAAGGACCCCGACCTCCCGCTCGTGATCGTCGTCAACGACAACGGCAGGTCCTACTCCCCGACGATCGGCGGCCTGGCCACCCACCTGGCGTCGCTACGCATGACCCAGAACTACGAGCACGTGCTGGAGTTCGTCAAGCAGAACCTCGGCCGGGTGCCCGTGGTCGGCAGCCCGCTGTACGAGACCCTGCACGGCGTCAAGAAGGGCATCAAGGACGTCCTCGCGCCCCAGGTGATGTTCGAGGACCTCGGCCTGAAGTACGTCGGCCCGATCGACGGCCACGACGAGCAGGCGGTCGAGGTCGCGCTGCGCAAGGCACGCGACTTCCGCGGGCCGGTCATCGTGCACGTCCTCACCACCAAGGGGTACGGCTACTCGCCCGCCGAGAACCACGACGAAGACTGCTTCCACTCGCCGCAGCCGTTCGACCCGCTGACCGGCGAGGAGCAGCCCAAGCCCCACAGCTGGACCAACGTGTTCAGCCAGGAGCTCGTGCGCCTCGGCGCCGAGCGCGACGACATCGTGGCCATCACCGCCGCCATGCTCCACCCCACCGGCCTCGCCGCGTTCGCCGACGCCTACCCCGAGCGCACCTACGACGTCGGCATCGCCGAGCAGCACGCCCTGACCAGCGCGGCGGGTCTCGCGCTCGGCGGCCTGCACCCGGTGGTCGCGCTCTACGCCACGTTCCTCAACCGCGCCTTCGACCAGCTTCTGATGGACGTCGCCCTGCACCGCCTGCCGGTCACGGTCGTGCTCGACCGCGCGGGCGTCACCGGCGACGACGGCGCCAGCCACAACGGCATGTGGGACCTGTCGATCCTCCAGGTGATCCCGGGGCTCTCGATCGCCGTGCCCCGCGACGCCGCGCGGCTGCGCGAGCTGCTCGCCGAGGCGGTCGAGATCGGCGACGGCCCCACCGTGGTCCGGTTCCCCAAGGGAGCGGTCGGCGCCGAGATCGAGGCCGTGGGCAGGCTCGGCGAGATGGACATCCTGCGGCAGGCGGGCGACGGGGCCGACGTGCTGCTGGTGGCCGCCGGCCCGATGGCCCAGGCCGCGCTGGACGCCGCCAGGCTGCTGGACGCGCAGGGCATCTCGGCCACCGTGGTCGACCCCCGCTGGGTCAAGCCCCTTCCCGAGGCCCTGGTCGCCGCCGCCGCGGCGCACAAGCTCGTCGCCGTCGTCGAGGACAACGGCCGCGTCGGGGCGGTGGGCGACGCGGTGGCCCGCCTGCTCAGGGACGCGGGCGTCGACGTCCCGGTACGCACCTTCGGCATCCCGCAGCGGTTCCTCGACCACGCCAAGCGGGCCAAGATCCTCGCGGAGATCGGCCTCACCGGCCAGGATCTCGCGCGGGAGATCACCGAGGCGGTCGCCAGGCGCTCGCCGATGCTGGAGGGCGACCCCGCGCGCTGACACCCCGCTCCACGGGGCCGGCCGGC
>NZ_JBFBIK010000101.1:0-27316 GCF_040685555.1 Sphaerisporangium sp. NPDC088356 | reverse complement strand
CTCGGATTCGGCCTGTCCGGGCCGCTCGACCTCGGCGCCCTGGCCAAGGCCCTCACCGGCCTGGTGGAGCGGCACGAGGCGCTGCGCACGGTCTTCGTGAACGCGGGCGGCGAGCCCCGCCAGATGATCCTCGGCTCGCCGGAGGCCCCGCTCACGGTGGTCGACCTCACCGGCGACCCCGGCGGCGAGGAGACGGCGCGAGGCCTCGCGGTGGCCGCGGGAGGTGAGCGGTTCGATCTCGCGTCCGGCCCGCTGCTTCGCCTGACCGTCTACCGGACGGCCCCGCGGGAGCACCGCCTGCAGCTCGTCGTCGACCACCTCGTGTGCGACGGCGGTTCCCTCGGCGTCGTGGCCCGCGACCTCGCCGCCCTCTACAGCGGCCGGGCGCTCCCCGCCCCACCTGCCGTGACGTACGCCGACTACGCCGCGTGGGCGCAGACGCGCGCCCGGGCGCACGCCGGCGAGCGGCTGGACCACTGGCGCGAGCGCCTCGCCGACGTGCCGCCCTTGCTCGGCGGCGAGCCCGGCGCCGCCGGTGGCGCCCCGCCACGGCCCCTGGACGGGCGGCTGAGCGCCACCACGGCCTTCCAGGTCGAGGCCGGCCTGCTGGACGCGCTGCGAGGCGGTTCGGCGACGCCGTTCGTGGCCGTGCTGGCGGCCTTCTCGGTCCTGCTGCACCGCGTCACGGGTTCGCCGGGCATCACCGTCGGCACGGTGTCCAGCACGCGGGCGCGCAGGGAGCTGGAGCCTCTCGTCGGCTGCTTCATCAACATGGTCCCGGTCCCCCTGCGGGTCGACGGGACCGAGGGCTTCCGCGCGATCGTCGAAAGGACGCGGGACGAGGTGGGCACCGCCCTGGCCAACGAGGTGCCGTTCGACACGCTGGTGTCGGGGCTCGGGGGACGGCGGCGGCCGGGAGTGCACCCGATCTTCCAGGTGGCGCTCATCCAGCAGGACGACCCCGAGCCGCCGGGCGGGTGGGACGGGCTGCGGGCCTTCGAGTGGGGCCGTGAGGTCGACGACTCGGCCTACGACCTCACGCTGACGATGATCGCGCGGGGCACGGGGTACGAGCTGGTGCTCACCCACCGGCTCGACCGGGTACCGGAGGAGGTGGCCGGTCCCCTGGCCACGGCCTTCCGGGCGCTGCTCGACGCACTGTCGATCTCGCCTGACGTGCCGGTCGGCGACCTCGCGGTGCCGTCCTTCGAGGCGGTCCTCCGCCGCCCGGCGTCCCCACGGGAGACGCCGGCACAGGCCGCGGGGAGACCCGTCGCGCCGGGGCCGGGCGGCGACCATGTGGACGAGCGGCTCGCGGCGGAGGTCCGCCGCATCTGGTCTGATGTCCTGAAAAGACCGGATATCGATGGTGACGCAGACCTGTTCGACCTGGGCGGTGACTCCCTGGCGATCACCCATATCGCGGCCCGCGTCCAGGAGAGCCTCGGCGTCGAGGTTCCGGCGTGGATGTTCTTCGAGGCTCCCACCGTCAGCGGATTCGTCCGCGCCCTGACCGCTTTCGGAAAAGGACCTGACTACCGGAATTGACTCTACGGGTTGTCAATCCGCACGCCGCCGGCCCGCGGTGACGAGGGGGAAAGGCGTGACGCCGGGGCTCGCTCCGCGCTGCCCCCAGCCGCGCTGACGTGCTGTTTCCGATGTCCGGCAGCGAGAGGGCCGCAGCCCGCGCGCTACGCCGGAGTTTACTGAATTAGTTGACTCGCCAGCTGAAAGCCCCTACCTTTTGGCGCTATGGGAGCGCTCCCACTCCCCCGTGGAAGCCGAGGTCAAATTTTGATCACCGGTCGGCAACGGGGATGATGGGGCGTGCCCGCCATGGTGTCGCCCGGATTCATTGCGTTCGCGCGTCGATGAGAGGATTCCCCCCGTGCCTCAGTACGTTCTCCACGGTGGTGACTACCGCGCCGAGATCACCCGCTTGGGCGCGGCCCTGCGGGTGCTCAGGCACGGCGACCGCGATCTCGTGGCGAGCTGGCCCGAAGACGGGCCCATCCCCCACTACAGCGGCACCCTGCTCGCCCCGTGGCCCAACCGCCTCGCGGGCGGCCGCTACACCTTCCAGGGCGAGCGGTTCGAGACGCCGGTGAACGAGCCCGAGCGCGGTCACGCGCTGCACGGCCTGGTGGCGTTCGCCGACTGGGAGGTTGTCGAGCTGCTCACCGTCGAGGACGACCACGCGTTCGTACGGCTGGCGCACACGATCGAGCCGTCGCCCGGCTACCCCTTCCGCCTGGCGCTGCAGGTGCGCTACTCCCTCAGCGCGGACGGCCTGACCACCACGCTCACCGCCGGGAACATCGGCGACCGCCCCGCACCGTACGGTTGCGGGCCCCATCCGTGGCTGATCGCCGACGGCGGCGCGGAGGAGGGCTGGGAGCTCGAACTGCCCGCCGAGCGGGTGCTGCGCACCGACGAGGTGCTTTTGCCGACCACGCTGGAGCCCGTCGCCGGCACCCCGTTCGACTTCCGGGTTCCCCGGCGGCTCGGCGGCACCGTGCTCGACGAGGCGTTCACCGGGCTCGCCGCGGACGCCGAAGGCACGGCGCACGTACGGCTGCGCGGCGAGCAGGGCGGGGTGCGCATCTCCTGGGAGGCCGCGTCGATGCCGTGGGCGCAGGTCTGCACGGGCACCGGGTTCGGCCACCGGGGCATCGCCGTCGAGCCGATGACCTGCCCCGCCGACGCCTTCAACTCGGGCACCGATCTGGTGGTGCTCGACCCGGGCGGCAAGCACGAGGCGAGCTGGACGATCTCCGTCATCTGATCGCCCGCACCCCGGCGACCGGCCCATGGCCGTCTCGACACAACCCCACCGTCCCGAGCCTGAACGTCTCGACGAGCCGAAGTGATGTGACCGATGGAGAGCAGGACCAAGCGCCGGCTGTCGGCCGCCCAGCTGGACGCGCTGATCCTTGGAGCGCTGGGAACGGGTGTGGCGTCGGCCGAGGAGCTCACCGACGGCTACGCCAACGCGGTGTGGCGGCTCGCCCTCGACGACGGCCGGCAGGTTGTCCTGAAGGTCGCCCCGCCGCCCGACCTGGACCTGCTCCGCTACGAGCGCGACCTGCTGCGCACCGAGGCGCTGGTGTACCACCTGGCCACTCCGGCCGGGCTGCCGCTCCCCCGGCTGCTGCACTCGGGCTTCGACGACCCCGAGCTGGGCGGCGACTACCTGATCATGTCGGTGCTCGACGGGGTGCCGTGGAACCAGGCAACCTCCCTGGGCGACGCCGACGAGCGGGCACTGCGCCACGAGCTCGGGCATCACCTGGCCACGCTGCACGCCATCCCTGGCCAGGGCGTCTACGGCTATCCGTACGCCGGTCTCACCGGCGCCACCTGGCGTGACGCGTTCATCGCCATGATGGGCGCCCTCATGGACGACGCCGTGCGCTACGCCACCCCGCTGCCCTGCTCACTGGTGGACATCGCCGGGGGGATCCACTCCAGCGTGCACGTGCTGGACGAGGTGACCGCTCCCGCGCTGGTCCACTTCGACGTCTGGCCGGGCAACGTCTTCCTCTCGCTGCCGCCCGAGGGCAGGCCCGCGATCCAGGCGCTGATCGACCACGAGCGGGCGTTCTGGGGCGATCCGCTGGCCGACTTCATCACCCCGACGATCTTCGGGGAGCTCGGGAACGACGATCCGATCCTGGTGGGCTACCGGGAGGCGGGCGGGAAGCTCGACCTCACCCCCGAGGCCCGGAGGCGCGAAGCGCTCTACCGCGTGTACCTCTACCTCATCCTGCTGGTCGAGAACGGCCCCCGGCAGTATCCCGAGGACTCCTATGCCCGCATCCGCGACCTGGCCACCACCGGCCTGACGAACAGCCTGGCGTTCCTCAGGCAGCGGTGACCCGCACGGCGCCGGGGCCGCGCGTGCCGTACGCAACGGTGGCCCACCGGCCTGGAAAGGCGACGGCGGGCGGGTAGAGCCGCCCAGGGACCGGGTCCCCGGGCGGCCGACCGCTTCTGGCTCGCCTCGGCCGGCATGTCAGACGCCGGTGTCACGGGGCGAACGGTTGCCCGCGACGAGCTGGTCCGCGGGATGGGGATCCTTTATCACGCGCACCGGCTGGGTGCCGGCGCCGACGCGATCGTCGGTGCTCTCGGCGCGGTCGTCGACGCCGTCACCGTCACGGTCGGACACTCCGGCGTGCCGTCCCGCGGGCGTGGTCTCGACGGGAACGGCGACCGGGGTGGCCGCCGGGGTGGCGGAGGCCTCCGTCTCGAGCTTGCGCTCAAGCTGGCGCTTCTCCTCCTCCAGGCGGGCGACGCGGTCGCGCGTCTCGACCCGGGCCTCGCGCAGCTTCCTGCGCTTGGCGCCGGTCCGGCGCATGCCGCCGGTGAGCATCATCAGGCCGATCAGGAAGACGGCCGCGGTGGCCGCTCCGGCAAGGAAGAGCTCCAGCTTGCTCAGCTCGAGCGTCCGGTCCAGAACCGAGATCGACGCCGTGACGCCGCCGGTCGCGTCGTTCGCCACCGCGACCAAGGCCGCGCCGGCGATGACGATGAACAGTAGGCCCAGCACGATCATGTGACCTCAACTCCAAGTCGCCTCGGTGCCAAGCCCCTTTGGGGGGCCGACAACCGACTGCCCCGCAGCCACCGGGTTATTCCTCGCCGGTGTGGTGGGCCGGGATCCGCCGGGCGGGGAGGATTGTCAGGACGGCGATGTGTGCGATGATTTCAACGGGTGATGAATATGCCGACCACATGCGTGATCGCCGGAGGAGGCCCCGCCGGGGCCGTGCTGGCGCTGCTCCTCGCCCGGGCGGGCGTGGAGGTGACACTCCTGGAGAAGCACGCCGACTTCCTGCGTGACTTCCGGGGAGACACGATCCATCCCTCGACCCTGCAGGTGCTCGACGAGCTGGGTCTGGCCGGGGAGTTCCACGCCCTGCCGCACCGCAAGGCGTACGACCTGTCGATCTGGACCGATGACCGGGTCGTCGAGATCGCCTCGCTGAAGGGCCTCAAGACCAAGTACCCCTACATCGCGTTCGTGCCGCAGTGGGACTTCCTCAACCTGGTCATCGCGGCGGCCCGGCGCTATCCGACCTTCCGGCTGATCATGGAGGCCCAGGTCGTCGGGGTCATCCGCGAGGGCGGCGCGGTGCGCGGCGTCCGCTACCGGGACGGCGACGGCGAGCACGAGCTCCGCGCCACCCTCACCGTGGGCGCCGACGGGCGGCACTCCGACGTGCGCCGGGCGGCGGGCCTCGTACCGGTGGAGCGGGGTGCCCCCATGGACGTGGCCTGGTTCCGGCTGCCCCGCGAGGAGAGCGACCCGGAGGAGACGTTCCTGCGCGTCTCCTCCGGCCACATGATGGTGGCGATCAACCGGGAGACGTACTGGCAGCTCGCCTACCTCATTCCCAAGGGCGGGTACAAGCTGCTCCAGGCGGAGGGCATCGAGGCGATGCGCGCGTCCGTCGGCGAGCTGCTGCCCTTCCTCGGCGGCCGGACCGTGAACCTGAAGGGCTTCGACGAGGTGAGCGTGCTGGTGGTCCTGCTCAACCGCCTGCGGCGGTGGCACAGGCCCGGCCTGCTCCTCATCGGGGACGCCGCCCACGCGATGTCACCGGTGTTCGGCGTCGGCATCAACCTGGCCGTCCAGGACGCGGTGGCGGCGGCCAACCTGCTGAGCGGCCCCCTGCTCGCGGGCGAGGTGCCGGAAACGCTGCTGCGCAGGATCCAGCGCAGGCGCACGGTCCCCACGGTGATCACGCAGGCGGCCCAGCGGCTGGTGCAGAACCGGCTGATCCGGCCGGCGCTCAAGGGCTCGGCCAAGCCGCTGCGGCTGCCCGTGGACCCAGCCGGGCTCCCGGTGATCGGGGCCCTGGCCCGCCGCTTCATCGGCTTCGGCGTCCTGCCCGAGCACGTGCGGTCCCCCTCGGCCGGGAGCCGCGGCGAGGGGTGACCGCGGGGGCCTCCAAGCGCCGCCGTGCGGGCGCGGCTTCCGCCGAGACGGTGATCGCGCTGGCCGCTCGACCTCGGCTTCCGTACCGCCGCTCGGGATTCGCTTCTCACGAAGTGGACAACGGGTCGGTTAAGAGGGGTTGGTGCAATAGCCTTTTAGCGTGAGCGCCGAACCGATCAACCTGGATTCCTGGCGGGAGCTCCCCGCCGCCCAGCAGCCCGAGTGGCCCGATCCCTCCGCACTGGAGCGGGTCGTCACCGAGCTGCAGGGCCTGCCTCCGCTGGTGTTCGCCGGCGAGTGTGACGAGCTCAAGGACCGCCTCGCCGCCGTGGCGCGTGGCGAGGCCTTCGTCCTGCAGGGCGGAGACTGCGCAGAGACCTTCGCCGGGGCCACGGCCGACAACGTCCGCGACAAGCTCAGGACGCTGCTGCAGATGGCCATCGTGCTCACCTATGCCGGCCGCGTCCCGGTCGTCAAGATCGGCCGGGTGGCCGGGCAGTTCGCCAAGCCGCGCTCCAAGCCGACCGAGATCCGGGGCGGCGTCGAGCTCCCGGCCTACCGGGGCGACATGGTCAACGGGTTCGACTTCACCCCCGAGTCCCGCAACCCCGACCCCTCGCGGCTGCTGCGCGCCTACCACTCCTCCGCGGTCACGCTGAACCTCGCCCGGGCCTTCACCAAGGGCGGGTACGCCGACCTGCGCCAGGTTCACGCCTGGAACCAGGACTTCGTGGCCGAGTCCCCGGCGGGCCGCCGCTACGAGCAGCTCGCGCGCGAGATCGACCAGGCGCTGGCGTTCATGCACGCCTGCCGCGCCGATCCCGAGGAGTTCCACACGGTCGAGTTCTACTCCTCCCACGAGGCGTTGATCCTCGACTACGACCGGGCGCTGACCCGCGTCGACTCCCGCACCGGCCTGCCGTACGACGTTTCGGCGCACATGGTGTGGATCGGCGAGCGCACCCGCCAGCTCGACGGCGCCCACGTGGAGTTCTTCAGCCGCATCCGCAACCCGATCGGGGTCAAGCTCGGGCCGACCACCTCCCCCGAGGACGCGCTGGCGCTCATCGACAAGCTCAACCCGGCCAACGAGCCCGGGCGGCTGACCTTCATCGCCCGCATGGGCGCCTCCCGCGTCCGCGACGCGCTGCCCACGCTGGTCGAGAAGGTCCAGGCGAGCGGCGCCCAGGTCGCGTGGATCTGCGACCCGATGCACGGCAACACCTTCGAGGCGCCGAGCGGCCACAAGACCCGCAGGCTCGACGACGTGCTCGACGAGGTGGCGGGCTTCTTCGAGGTCCACCGGGCGCTCGGCACCCATCCCGGCGGCATCCACATCGAGTTCACCGGCGACGACGTCACCGAGTGCGTCGGCGGCGGCCACGCGATCGTCGAGGAGGACCTCGCGCTGCGCTACGAGACCGCCTGCGACCCGCGCCTCAACCGGGGCCAGTCCCTCGACCTGGCCTTCCGCGTGGCGGAGCTCTACCGCTCCAGCTGAGGCCCCGGTCGGTGCGCACCCGCCGGACACCAGTGCCCCGAACGCGAACCGGGGCCCTCCCGTCTCATCGGGAGGGCCCCGGTTCCCGTCTGTCCCGGTGCGCTCGGCCGGGCCGGTGGGTGCGGCCGGTCAGGGGCGGCGGCCGTCTTCCGGGCCCTCGGCGACCCCGGCGTCGATGTCGGACGCGATCTCCTTGCGGATCGCCTCCATGTCGAGCGCCCGCACCTGCTTGATCAGGTCCTCCAGGGCGGGCTCGGGGAGCGCGCCCGGCTGGGCGAAGACCACGATGCCGTCGCGGATCGCCATGACGGTGGGGATCGAGGTGATCTCGAAACCCTCCGCCAGGCCGCGCTCGGCCTCAGTGTCGATCTTTCCGAAGGTGATGTCCTCGTGCTTCTTGGAGGCCTTCTCGAAGATGGGCCCGAAGGTGCGGCAGGGCCCGCACCAGGCGGCCCAGAAGTCGAGGAGGACGATGCCCTCGTCGGCGATCTCGTTGAAGTTGGTCTCGTTCACCGCGATGGTCGCCACAGGTGGTTCCTCGTCTCGTGTCTCGTCGTTTTCGATCGACATAACCATCTACCCTGTTCGCGAATTCCTCACCTCGACGTACCGCCCGGCACGGGGCACGCAGGAAGAACGACCCAGGTGCTGCCGAGCCGTGCCGTGACCTCTCGCCGGTCAGGACACCTCGTCCAAGACGGGGTTCGTACCGACGGTCATCACCTCGCGCGGCGGCGGTCGGCTCATGGTCACCAGGAAGGTACGGCGCCGCAGCGGGTGGATTGGTCACCAAGGTGCCGGCGGCGAGGCCCGCCGGCTGCCTCGGCTGAGCCGAGAGCCCCCGGCCGTGGTGGCCGGGGGCTCATTGGCGTTCTCAGCTCAACCCTGAGGGACGGGCTTCGCGGTCTCCTGGACCGCTTGGCCGGGCTGGTCGGGCTGGCCGGGCTGGCCGGGCTGGCCGGGCAGAGGTTGAGATCAGTTCTTCAGGTCGATGCCGAAGAGGAGGGGGTCGTGGTCGGAGGAGCGGAACGCCGCCGGTGAGTACAGGGCGGGCGGGTTGAACTCGGTGTTGTAGTCCATGAACCGGCCCTCGTCGGCGTTGATGTGCCAGATCGTCGCCCCGGTCACCATGTTGAGGAGCTGCTTGCCGACCAGCACGTGGTCCAGCTCGCCCGACAGGCTGTCGAAGACGTAGCTGTAGCGGTCCTGCTTGTCGATGAACTTCTTGCTCACGCTCGTCAGCTTGCCCGCCTCCAGGGTGTGGATCGGGTCCTCCTCGCTGTAGGCGTTGAGGTCGCCGAGCACGACCGGGTTGGTCAGGTTGAGCGTGTCGATCAGGCCGAGCACGGCGTTGGCCTGCCGGATCCGCTCGGCGTTGAAGCAGCTCTGGCCGTCACCCTGGTCCAGGTCCGCTCCGGTCGCGCCGTCGCAGCCCTTCGACTTGAAGTGGTTGACGATCATGGTGAACGGGATGGGGTCGCCCTTGGCGCGCTTGAACTCCTGGATCAGCGGCGGCCTGCGGAACACCGGGTCGGTCGAGGACTGCGCGGCGCCGACCGGCTTGACGACCGCGGGTTTGTAGATGACCGCGACCTGGATGGCGTCCGTGCCCGGGACCGGGGAGACGATCCCCTTGTACGTGCCCGCGCCGACCTCGGCGTTGAGGGCGTCGAGGAGGGTGTTCAGCGCCGTGGTGCCGTTGTTCTCGACCTCCATGAGGCCGGCGACGTCGGGGTCGAGGCCCTTCAGCGTCGCGACGAGCTTGGCGAGCTGGCGCTGCTTCTCCTCCTCGGTGTTGGCGCCCCGGGAGTTCAGCGTGGTGAACCAGTTCAGCGTGTTGAGGCTGGCCACCTTGACGTTGCCGCCCACCTTGGCGGGCTTGGACGGGCGCGGGTTCTCGGCGGTGAAGACGACCGGCTGGGTCGGCTGCACCCGGTAGAGGTTGAAACCGTAGGTCAGCACGCCCGTGAGCCCGGTGGTGCCGTCACCCACGCGCACGGTGTTGGAGCCGTTGGTGTGGTACGGCAGGGCCGCGGGGTTCTGGGCATTGGAGCCGTCGTCGAGCAGGATCCGCCGGCGCTGGTTCAGGGCGGGGTCGATGTTGGGGCGGTCGGTGGGCTGGAACAGCCGCCCGTTCGAGGAGAGGGTCAGCTCGCCGTAGCGGCCGAGGTTGTACACCTCGGAGACGGTGAGCGTCGCCGGGAACGTGGTGAGCACGCCCTCCAGGGGCTCCAGGCTCGCGCCCTCGGCCAGCGGCAGCTTCACCTTGGTGGGCTTGATCGTTCCGGTCCCGCAGACGTCCACGTAGGTGACCGAGGTCAGCTGGGTGAGGCCGTTGAACTCGGCGGCAGTGCCGTTGACCAGCACCTTGTCGCCCACGGCGGCGGGCTTGGACGAGAACACGAACACCGCGTCGGAGGTGGCGGGGTCGGCGTCCGGCGTCGGATCCTGGATGTAGAAGCCGCCGAACTGGCCGGTGCCCTGGAAGTCGCCGGTCACCACGCCCTCGACGCGTACGGCCTGGCCGGCGAGCGGGGTGGTGTCACCGCTTCCCTGCACCTGGGCGATCTGGTGGGTGGCCGGGTCCTGGCACGGCTGGCCCGTGCGGGTCGGGGTGGGGGTGGGGGTGGGGGTGGGCGTCACCGTCACCGTCACCGTCGGCGTCGGGGTCGGCGTCGGGGTGTCGGTGGGAGTCGGGGTCGGGCTCGGGGTGCCGCCGCCGCACGGGGCCGGGGTGGTGGCCGAGTTGCGCGGCGCGGGCGCCCCGGTGGTGAAGTCCGCCGCGTTGACGTCGGTGTCGTCGCATCCGTTGCCGCCGCGCAATGCCGCGGTGGCGTTGGTCAGGGCCGGGGCCGGCGCGCCTTCTGAGAAGTTGGCGGTGCCGTATCCCACCAGGTCGGCGATGAGGGCGAGCTGGTCGGCCGTGCAGACGGTGGAGCCGCCGTTGCAGGCGAGGCCGTCGGCCGAGTGGACCAGGGCCACCTTTCCGGCCGTACCGCTCAGGTTGAGGCCGCCCGTGGTGTCGGGCGCGGGCAGCGCGCCGCTCGGGGTGGTCCCGGCCGCCAGCTGGACCAGGTGATACTGCCCCGGCGCCAGCGAGCCGGACAGGTCGACCTTGTTGGTGGCGAAGTTCCCGGTGCCGGTGGCACTGGTGTACTGCAGCGACCAGCCGCTGAGGGAGACGTCCGATCCGCTGCGGTTGAACAGCTCCACGAAGTCGTTGGTGAGCGGGGCGCCGGAGTTGCCGCCCCCGCCGTACACCTGGCTGATCACGACGGTCCCCGGCTCCGCGGAGGCCGGGGACGAAGAAACGATGGCGATACCGGCGATCGATACGCCGGTGGCCACTAGGGCGGCGAACGCCCGGGATAGAGCACGCATGGTCGGGAGCGTAAGGCCGCAAATCCCTCTGATCTCGTACTAGAACTAGATAGAAGATGAAATAAGGGAATCTTGACAATTCGTGTCGAGTAAGGGTCGCCAGACTTGGCGTGCTTAGATCTAGCGGACCAGCGAAATCCTTCCTCGCGAACACACTGTGTCAGCTTTCCGTCACGCTTTAGCGACCTGTTACCCGACATTGGGTATGACTTTGGCATGACGCCCCTGTTGAAGATCCTGTCCCTCGACGTCGGTTGGAAGACGTGCGACGTCTCCCCCGAATGCGTCGGGACCGCGTGCCGGCCGTACGGCCGCTGCATGGCGCACCTGACGCCCGCCGAACTGGACGAGGCGCTTCGCGAGCTGGCCCCCGGCCAGGGCGTCGACCTGCGCGGCACCACCATCGACGAGGAACTGCTCACCCGCATCCTGGACGCGACGGAGCGCCACCTCGGCCGGGCCAGGTTCGACCACGCGAGCTTCACAGGACCGGCGCGGTTCGGCGGGGTCGTCTTCGCGGGCGACGCGACCTTCGGCCACGCGCGGTTCGCCCGGCTCGCCTCGTTCTTCGGCACGCGCTTCACCAGGAACGCGTCCTTTCGCGAGGCCGGGTTCGCCCGCGAGTTCTCCATGCACGAGGCCCGCGTCCGGGGGCACGGGGCCTTCGACCACGTCCGTATCGGCAGGGACGCGCTGTTCGGCGACGCCAGGTTCGGGAAGGACGCTTCCTTTCTGGGCGCGGAGTTCCACGGGTTCGCGGCGTTCGACGGGACCATGTTCGACGGCGAGACGATCTTCCGCGGCGCTCGTTTCCACCGCGCGGTCTCCTACCGCAAGGCGGTCTTCGCGGGCACGGCCGGGTTCGAGGGGGCCCGGTTCCACAACTCGGCATTCCTCACCCAGGTCCACGTCGGCCGCAGGCTGACGCTCTCGGGCATCCACGCCTCGGCCCTGCTCGAACTCGACACCGCGGGCTGCGCGGTCGACTTACGGGCGGCGAGGATCCACGGGCGGTTCACCGCGCGGCTGTCGGACGCCGACATCGACCTGCGGGAGGCCGTCCTCATCGGGGCCTCGGCCGTCACCCGGCGCGCCGGCCGGCTGCGGGTGCTGTCGCTCGACCGCCTGGACGCGGGCGCGCTCACCCTGTCCGGGGTGGACCTCAGCGCCTGCCGGCTGGCCCAGCTCCGCAGGCCCGAGGCCCTGCGGCTGTCGGACTGCGTCTTCGCCGCCACGCCCCGCGGCGTGCGGTTCGGACTGCGCTGGCCGCCGGTCCTGTGGTGGGCCGGCCGCCGCGTGCTCGCGGACGAGCACGCCTGGCGCGGCTGGTCCACGCGGGAGGAGCAGCCCCCGGACGCCGGGCGACTCGCCACCCTGTACGAGCGGCTGCGGCGCGGGGTGGACGACAAGAGGACCTCGGCGGACTTCGCCTTCGGCGCCATGGAGATGCGGCGCCTGGCGAGCAGCCGCGGGCGGGCCAGGCTGGCGCTGTCGGCCTACTGGCTGGCCTGCGGGTACGGGCTGCGCATGGGCCGCACCGTCGGCTGGGTCGCGCTGGTGGCGGCCATCGCGGCGGTGACGATGTTCTGGTCGGCGGGCGCCCACCCGGCCAGGCGTCCGGTCAGCCACCGCTCCCCCACCCCGGTCCCCGCGGCGCACGTCTCCGCCATCCACTGATCTCCCTCGGACACGGGCCCGCTAGGCCTCCGCTAGGCCCCCTTTCAGGGAAGGTGGGCCAGGAGCGATTCGAGGTTGCGGAACAGGTGGGACTTCCAGCCGCCGCCCATGATCCTCCGGGAGAGGCGCTGCAACGGGTCACGAGGGTCGAAGCCCTCGTGGTCGAGGAACAGCCGGGTGCCCCGGCCCTCCGGCTCCAGCCGCCAGGTGACGGTGGAGTCCAGGCCGTCGTCGTTCTCCCTGCCAGTGTCCGCCCAGCTGATCCGGAGCATCCTGTCCGTCTCGAACTCCAGCACCTCGCAGGCGACCACGCCACTGAACCGCGCGGCCGGCACCGGCATGGTGTGCATGGTGTAGCGGTGCCCGATCTCCAGCTTGAAGTCGTTGGGCATCAGCCATCGGGCGATCAGCTCGGGCTCGGTGAGCGCCCGCCAGACCTTCGCGGGCGGGTGCGGCAGGAACTCGTCCACGTGGACTGCCGTGAGGTCGTCCGCCGGGCCTTCCTCGGGGAACCTCGGGTTGCCGGTCATTCGTCCTCGATCGTGTTGAGAATGTCGCGCAGGCCGGTCAGGCGCTCGCGCCAGAAGCGCTCGTACGGCGCCAGCCAGTCCTTGACCTCCACGAGCGGAGCGGTCTCCAGGCTGTAGAGCCGTTCCCGCCCGTTCCTGCGCTCGGTGACCAGCCCCGCCTCCTTCAGCACCTTCAGGTGCTCGGAGACGCTGGGCCTCGCCATCGCGAACCGGTCGGCGAGCCGCCGCACCGGCTGGGCGCCCTCGTCGCGCAGCAACCGCAGCAGCTCGCGCCTGGCCGGGCTCGCCAGGGCGGCGAACACGTCGGTCATCCCCCGCGCACCGAAGGCCGGTCGATGTGATGAATACGCATGTCACGAATGATACGTAGGAATCTTCCTACCTATCAAGCCGGATAGGCCGCACCACCTCAGGGGCGGGTCAGGGATTCCCCGGATTCCGGCCCTCCCGGGTCGGCCTCGGCGCGGCCAAGCCCGCCGAGCCCTCCCCCGCGCCCGCCCTTGTCCTTTGACCCCTGACGACCCCCTGAGGAGCTTCCCCCCATGGCCCTCCACGGCCGCGCCTTCGTCGCCTGGCGGCTGTCGGGCGCCGATGAGGTCCGTCACACCGGACGGCGCCTGCTGCTCTCGGCCTGCGTGACGGCCCCGCCCGTCGCGGTGCCACTGGCCGTGGCCGTCCCGTCACTGCTCGACCACGTGGCGCCCCCGGCGACACTGAATGTGCTCAGTCTCATGGTCCTGCCGTTCACACCCATCCTGATCGGGGCGCAAGTATGGGTATGGCGCACCTTCGGCCCGACCGGGTCCACCGGCGCCGCCGCCCGCATACCGTCGTTCTTCTAGGGAACCGATGCACAAGGATCTCGTACTGCTGGCCCGCACGGAGCAGACGGTCCGCCGTCACCTGCTGACGTGCGTGACGGCGGCCGTGCTCGCGGGGCTGCTGGTCCTGGCGCAGGCCGAGTTGCTCTCCGGCGTGCTGTCGGGCGGCCTGACGGCCATGGCGCTGCTCCCCCTGGCGGGCGTGGTGGTGGCGCGGGCACTGCTCGGGTGGCTCAACGGGGTCGCCGGCGGCCGTACGGCCACGGCACTGAAGTCGGTGCTGCGCGAGCGGCTGCTCTCCCGGCTGCACGATCTCGGGCCCGCGCGGCTCACCGCACACCGTTCGGGCGAACTGGTCACGCTCACGGGGCGCGGCCTGGACGCGCTGGACCCTTACATCACCGGCTACCTGCCCGCGGTGGCCGTGGCCGGCGTGGTGCCCGTCGCCGTGCTGGTACGGCTGTTCGCGGCCGATCTCGGCACCGCCGTGATCGTCGTGCTGACGCTTCCCCTGATCCCGGTGTTCGGGGCGCTGGTCGGATGGCAGACCAAGGCTGTCACCGAGAGGCAGTGGCGGGCCCTGTCGCGGCTCGGCGGCCACTTCCTCGACGTCGTCCGGGGCCTTCCGACGCTCCGCGCGTTCGGGCGGGCCCGCTACCAGGCGACGGTGATCCAGCAGGTCGCCGACGCCCACCGGGCGGCCACCATGCGCACCCTCCGGGTCGCCTTCCTGTCCTCGCTGGTCCTTGAGCTGGTCGCGTCGCTGTCCCTGGCGCTGGTCGCCGTCCCGGTCGGGCTGCGGTTGCTGTCGGGCTCCCTCGACCTGCGCACGGCCCTGCTCGTCCTGCTGCTCGCCCCCGAGGCGTACATCCCGCTGCGCGCCATGGGCACGAAGTTCCACGCCGCGATGGAGGGCGTCGCCGCCGCCGACCAGGCCTTCGCCGTCCTGGAAGAGCCCGTCCCCGGCACCGGCGGCGACGCGGCCCCGGAGCCGGGCGTGCGGGAGATCCGGCTGGAGAACGTCACCGTCCGCTACCCGGGCCGCGAGGACGCCGCGCTGGACGGCGTGTCGCTGGTCGTGTCGCCAGGCGAGCGCGTGGCGCTGGTGGGCGAGAGCGGCGCGGGCAAGAGCACCCTGCTCCACCTGCTGCTCGGCTTCGTGACGCCGTCCGAGGGGAGGGTCCTCGTCGGCGGGGTCGACCTGACGGCGCTCGACCTGGACGCCTGGCGGCGGCGGCTGGCGTTCGTGCCGCAGCGGCCCCACCTGTTCGCGACCTCCGTGGCCGACAACATCCGGCTCGGCTCGCCCGCCTCGCCCGAGGACGTCCGTACGGCCGCCGCCGCGGCGCGGGCCGCCGAGTTCGTGGCGGACCTCCCCGAGGGGTACGCGACCGTGGTCGGCGAGCGCGGGGCGAACCTGTCTGCGGGCCAGCGGCAGCGCGTCGCGCTGGCCAGGGCGTTCTGCCGCCCGGACGCCGAGATGCTGCTGCTGGACGAGCCCACCGCGCGCCTGGACGGCAGGAGCGAGGCCGCGATCGTCGAGGCGACCAGGACCCTGGCCGAGGGACGGACGGCCGTGATCGTCGCCCACCGCCCGGCGATGATCGATCTGGCCGACCGGGTGGTCCGCGTCGACTCAGGAAGGATCGTCTCCGACCGGTTGGTGTCCCGGCCGGTCGCCCGCGCGGGGCCGGCACCGGGCACTGGGGCGCCGGGGCACGACGCATGGGCGGAGCGAGCGCGATGAACACGCACCGGATGACCGGGAGGCTCCTGACCGCCGCGGCGGCCGGCGCCGCGGCCGAGCTCGCCGCGCTCGGGCTGATCGCCGCGGCGGCCTGGATGATCACCCGGGCGGCCGCGCAACCCCCGCTCGCGGCCCTCAGCGTGGCGATCGTCGCCGTCCGCGCCTTCGCGACCAGCCGCGGCCTGTTCCGGTACGGCGAGCGCCTCGCCGGGCACGACGTCGCGCTGCGCGCCCAGGCGACCACACGCGAGAGGCTGTACGAGGCGCTCATCCCATCCGGGCCGCTCGGCCACCGTGGCGCCGACCTGCTGAGCCGGATGGTGGACGACACCGACGCCGTGCAGGACCTGCTGGTGCGCTGCCTGCTGCCCGCCGTGGCCGCCCTGGTCACCGCCGTCGCCGCGGTGACGCTCGGAGCCTTCCTGCTGCCCGCCGCCGCGCTCGTGCTGCTCGCGGGGCTGCTCGTCGCCGGGCTGCTGCTGCCTGCCGGCACGGCCGCCGCCGCCCGGCGCTGGTCCGCCCGGCTCGCCCCCGCGCGGGCCGACCTCGCGGCGCGGGTCGCCGACCTGGTACACGGAAGCGCCGACCTGGCCGCCTACGGGGCCGGGGAGCACGCCCTCGCGGCCTCGGCGCGGGCCGGCGCGAAGCTGGCGGCGCTCGAACGGCGGCAGTCCAGAGCGAACGCGTCCGCCCTCGCGCTCGGCACGCTGGTGCAGGGCCTAACGGTGGCGGCGATCGTGCTCGTCGCGCAGCGCGCCGGGGCCGGCCAGGTTGCCACCGCCGTGCTGGCCCTGACGGCGCTGGTGTCGTTCGAGCCCATCCTGCCGCTGGCCGCCGCAGGCGAGCGGTTCGCCGGGGTCACCGCGGCGCTGCGCAGGCTGAGGGAGATCAGGGCCACCCCGCCCGCCGTCCCCGAGCCGGACCTGCCCGCTTCCCCGCCGGAGGGTCCGCTGACCGTCCAGGTGGACGACCTGGTGGTGCGGCACGCCCCCGGCCGCGCCCCGGCGCTCGACGGCGTCTCCCTCACCCTGACCCCCGGCAGGCGCGTGGCCGTGGTGGGGCCGAGCGGAGCGGGCAAGAGCACGCTGCTGTCGGCGCTGATGCGCACCGCCGACTTCGAGTCGGGGAACATCCTGATCAACGGCGCCGGGGTCCGCGACCTGTCCCCGGACGACGTGCGGGCCAGGCTCACCGGCCTGACGCAGGATCCGTACGTCTTCCGCGCCTCCGTCCGTGACAACCTCAGGCTGGCCGGTCCCGAGGCCGGCGAGGACGAACTGGCGCGCGCCGTGCGGCGGGCGCGCCTGGACACGTGGGTCGAGCGGACCGGCTGGGACACGACCCTGGGCGAGGACGGGCGCACGGTCTCCGGCGGCCAGCTCCAGCGGCTCGCCCTGGCCCGCGCGCTGCTCCACGACCCCGAGGTGCTGCTGCTCGACGAGCCCGCCGAGGCCCTGGACGGGACCACCGCGGACGCGCTGATGGCCGACCTCCTCGACGCCACGCACGGCCGTACGACCCTGCTGGTCACCCACCGCCTGCACGGCCTCGAAGGGGTCGACGAGATCATCGTCCTCGAAGGCGGCCGGGTGTCGCAGCACGGGCACCACGACGAGCTGGTGGCCGTGCCCGGCTACTACCGGGACCTGTGGCGGTCCGAGGCCCTGACCGCCACGCCCGGCTGACCTCCGTACGCGCGTTCTCCATTTGGCGTCGCGATCTGTCTGTCACCGTTCCTGCCCGCCCGCATGGATCCGCCGCCGGGCCCGCAGCGTTCCCGGCGGCGAATCCAGCTCCGATGCTCAGCTCGTGACCGTCTTCTCCGTCAGGGTGACGGTGACCGTGGAGGTCGAGCCGTTGCGGACGTACGTGAGGGTGACCTTGGTGCCCGGCTGGTAGCCGCGCACGGCGCCGACGACCGTGTCCGCGCCGGCCACGGGCTTGCCGTCGATCTTGGTGATCAGGTCGCCCGCCTTGAGCCCGGCCTGGTCGGCGGGGCTGCCGGTCTGCACCGAGCCGATGACGGCGCCCTGGGCGTCGCCCGTGGCGTCGGCGAGGTTGACCCCGAGGAAGGCGTGCGTGGCCTTGCCCGACTTGATGAGCTGGTCGGCCACCTGGTGAGCGGTGTTGATGGGAATCGCGAAGCCGACGCCGATGTTGCCGTCGCCGCCGTTGGTCGCGATGGCGCTGTTGATGCCGACCACCTGGCCGGAGGCGTCGACGAGCGCGCCGCCCGAGTTGCCGGGGTTGATCGCCGCGTCGGTCTGGATCGCGCCGCCGATCGTCGTGCCGCCGCTCTGCTGCTGTTGCTGCGGTTGGCCGAGGCCGCCCTGACCCCAGCCGGGCGGCAGTTGCTGCTGCTGTTGCTGCTGCTGGTCGCCGACGGTGAGCGTGCGGTCGAGCGCGCTGATGATGCCGGCGGTCACCGAGCCTTCGAGCCCGAGGGGGCTGCCGATGGCGAGCACGGCGTCGCCGACCCTCAGCTTGTCGCTGTCGCCGAGCGTCGCCTTGGTCAGCCCGGAGACGTTCTGCGCCCGTACGACTGCGAGGTCGGTGGCGGGATCGGTGCCGACGATGGTCGCCGCCGCGCTCTTGCCGTCGCTGAACTTCACCTGGACCTTGGCGTCCTGCCCGAGGCCGGCGACCACGTGGTTGTTGGTGAGGATCAGGCCGTCCGCCGACAGCACCACGCCGGAGCCCTCGGCCTGGCCTGCCTGGCTGCTCACGGTTATGGACACCACCGACGGTTGCACGGCCCGTGCCACGTCGGCCACCGTCGTCACGCTCGCGTCGGACGCGGGCCTGACGATCGGGCTGGAGATCACGGTCTTGGTGCCGACGGCCGCGGTCGCGACGAAGGCCCCCGCGACCCCGCCTCCCACGGCCACGGCCGCGAGGGCGAGCCCGGCGACCGCCTTGCGGCCGGTGGTCCACCACGGGGGCGGCGTGCCGCCCGCCGGGGTAGTCATGATCTCGGTGTCTCCGGCGAACCGCTCAGGGCCGCTCCAGTGGTGCCGGTAGGCGCCTGCCTCCGGCGGGGTCTGACCGAACTGGGTCCATCCACGCGAACCCGGCGTACCGGCCGGAGTGGTGCCGCTGATCTGCTCACGCGGGTCTTCGGTGCTCATCTCTTCCCCCAGGGTCATCCGCACTCGTCGCCATTTGGCGACGGCCGGCTTCGGACCGGTAAATCAATGATGACAAACGGGCGATAAGAACTGCCTAAGCCCTAACTGGACGTTAGCTGAACACGCTGGACCCCCTAAGCGGGCGGCGAGCCCGGCCCGTGGCGCGCCCTCCCGGGATCCTGACCGCCCGTCTCGCCCGGCCCGCCCGGGGCCGGCGCCCGGCGCGGAATGCCTAAAGTACGAATAAAGCGGAGATTCCCCGAATTCTCGGACCGAGTATGAGCATGCACTGGGGATATGGGCATCAAACACCCCGCATTCCTGGAGTGCCAGGTGACCACCTGGGTAGTTTTCCGGATGACGAGCCGTAAATGGCACGGGCACTTCCGGGAGTACTGATATGAGATATATCGCCGTATTGGCGGTCACGCTGTTCGCGGTGGCGATGGGGGCATCACCGGCCGCCGCCGAAGAGGACCCGTTCGATCCGCTCTGGGAGCAGCAGACCGGACGTCCATCCTTTTCCATTACTACTCCGGACATAACTGGACAGTCGCACACGATCGAGTACGTGGACATCGACGGGCACGCCGTGACGGAGGGTGACATCGTCATCGGAACGCCCAGCGATGCCGCCTCCGGGAAGCTCCAGATGCCCGGCATATTTCCCAACGCCATCTACAACACTCCACCTCGCCAGGAAACGCCGAGCTCCGACCCTCCCACACGGCCGGGGGACTGCCGGATGCCGGTGGGCGCGGCCACGACACAGACGGGCGCCCTGTGGCCGGACAGGAAGGTGCCCTACGTCCTGGCCCCCGAACTCCCGGCGGGCGCCCGTGAGGCCGTCGCACAGGCGATGCGGGACTTCCACGACAACACCTGCGTGCGTTTCGTCCCCCGGACGAACGAGGCCGGTTTTCTCAACATATTTCCCGGCAACGGCTGTTACTCGTACGTGGGGCGGATCGGCCCCGAGCCACAGGACGTCTCGATCGGAAGGGGATGCGAGCGAAAGGGCATCGCCATTCACGAACTGCTGCACGCGATAGGGTTCCTGCACGAGCATTCCCGCTCCGACCGCGACTCCGCGCTGACCGTTCACCTGGAGAACGTCGCCAAGGGCTACGAGTCCCAGTTCCAGAGACTAACCCCGCCGCAGAACCGCCTTTTCAGCCCGCTCGACTACGGCTCGGTCATGCTGTACGGAAGGAGGTTCTTCAGCAGGAACGGCAAGGACACCCTGGTTCCCACGAGCGACGTCCGCATCGGCCAGAGAATCGGTTTCAGCCCGGCCGACCTGGACGCCGTCCGAGCCCTTTACGGCTGCCCGTGAACCGGTGCCCGCCGCGACGGCCTCAGGACCCGGCGGGCCAGTATTCGTCCTTCAGCAGCCGCTTGTAGAGCTTTCCGGTGGGGTGGCGGGGAAGCTCGGCCCTGAAGTCCACCGACCTCGGGCACTTGTAGGCGGCGAGGCGCTCCCGGCAGTACTCGATCAACTCGGCGGCGAGGGCCGGGCCCGCGTCCGCCGGGTCGGCGGGCTGGACCACCGCCTTGACCGCCTCACCCATCTCCTCGTCCGGCACTCCGAAGACCGCCACGTCCGCGACCTTCGGGTGCACCGACAGGACGTTCTCCGCCTCCTGCGGGTAGATGTTCACCCCGCCCGAGATGATCATGTGCGAGCGGCGGTCAGTGAGGTACAGAAAGCCGTCCTCGTCCACGTACCCGATGTCCCCGAGCGTGGTCCAGCCCCGGCCGAGGGGATCCTTGGACGCGCGGGTCTTCTCCGGGTCGCCGTGGTACTCGAACCTCGGGCCGTCGGAGAAGTAGACGGTGCCGTGCTCCCCGGGCGGGAGCTCCTCGCCGCTCTCGTCGCACACGTGCGTGACGCCGAGCAGCGGTCGGCCGACGGTGCCCTTGTGGCTCAGCCACTCCTGCGAGCCCACGTACAGGAAGCAGTTGCCCTCGGTGCCGGCGTAGTACTCGTGGACGATCGGGCCCCACCAGGCGATCATCCGCTCCTTGACCGGCACCGGGCACGGCGCGGCGGCGTGGATCGCGCAGGTCAGCGAGGACAGGTCGTACTTGTTCCGCACGGCCTCAGGGAGCTTGAGCATCTTGATGAACATCGTCGGCACCCACTGCGAGTGCGTCACGCCGTACTTCTCGACCAGCGCGAGCGCCTGCTCGGGGTCGAACCTCTCCATCACCACGATCGTCGCGCCGAGCCGCTGGAAGGTCATGCAGTAGCGCAGCGGGGCGGCGTGGTACAGCGGGGCCGGTGAGAGGTACACCGAGTCGGCCGACGGCGCGAAGAGGAACCGCACGAGCTTCAGCAGCGCGCCCGGGGTCTCCAGCGGCACCTTGGCCAGCTGGGGCTTGACCCCCTTCGGCCGCCCGGTCGTGCCGGAGGAGTAGAGCATGTCAGACCCCTGGCACTCGTCCTCGACGGGGGTCGCGGGCTGCGCGGCCACCGCCGCCTCGTACGGCTCGAAGCCCGGGGCGACGCCGTCCATCATGAGCCGCAGCAGCACCTTCGGGGTGTCCGCCGTGACCGAGGTCGCGACCTCGGCGAGCGCGGCCGAGGAGATGAAGACCTTCGCCTCGCAGTTGCCGATGATGTAGGCCAGCTCGTCGGACCGCAGGCGGGAGCTGATCGCCGTGTAGTACAGCCCGGAGCGGTGCGCCGCCCAGGCGACCACCAGGAACAGCGGGTGGTTCTCCAGCATGAACGCGACGTGGTCGCCCGGCCGCAGCCCCGCGGAGCGGAAGAGGTGGGCGAGGCGGTTGGACTCCTCGTCCAGCTCACGGTAGGTGACCACGCGCCCGGAGCCCGCCATGATCACAGCGGGTTTGTCGGGTGTCTGTGCTGCGACTGCTCCCGGATGCATAAAACCGAACGCTACTCGGTCAGCTCTCCGGTGGAAAGGATCCCGCTCGGTGCCGCCGAGGCCGTGCGGCGATCATCCGGATGCCCGTTCGGCGGAATGCGCCCGATAGGGGTCGCGGAGCGGCTCGACGCGGGCGGCGAACTCCCCCTTCACCCGCTCCATCCTCGGACCGGGGGCGTAGAACCGGCCCTTGGTCTCGCCGTACGGGGTGAGCCAGTCGCGCGCGGCCAGCTCGCGCAGGTCGCGCGCCGCCTGACCCTGGCTCAGCGACTCGTCGGCCTGGTAGGTGGCGCGCCGGAGCCGCCTGCTCACGAAGACCTGGTAGAGCGCCGAGACGCACCGGGGGTGGAGCCGCTCCTTGTCGACCTGCTCCTCAAGCACGAGCCACACCTCCCCGGTATCGGCGAGGCGACGGCGCACCCGCTGCGCCTGCATGTGATGGGCCCGTAGGCAGAACCGCGTCCAGGAGTGCGTCCGATCGTGCGGATCCCACTCTCCTTGCTGGACCTCACGCAGCGCCCGGTAGTAGTCAGTGGTGTTCTCCCCCATGCCAAGCCATTCCTCGATGGAGGAGAACTCGGGGGGCAGGATCTGGTCCCGGCCGAGGACCAGTGTTTGCAAGGCTCGGGACATCCGCCCGTTGCCGTCACGCCATGGGTGGATCGCGACGAGGTTGAAGTGCGCCATGGCCGCCCGGACATGGCTCGGCACTTCCAGGTCTCCGCCGTTGAGCCACTCCACCAGCTCGTCCAGCAACGCCGGCACGGCCTCCGCGTCCGGACCCTCGTAGACGACCTCCCCGGTCGCCGAGTCGCGCACGTAGATCCCGCCTGGGCGCACCGTCCCCGGGGTCTTGTCGTGGTGGTGGCCGATCATCATGAAGTTCAGCGCGTGCAACATGCCGGTGTCGAAGCGGAACGACCGGGCCAGGGAGAGGTGCCGGATGTACGTGAGCGCCTGCTGGTATCCGGCGATCTCGCCGGTCACCGCCGAGGAGGCCTCCAGCGGCTCCTCACCGAGCATGATCGACTCGATGTCCTCGACACTCGCGCGGTATCCCTCGATCGTGTTGGAACCCTGGATCGCGCGCGCCTGGAGCTGGCGCCCGAGCTGGCCGTCCCACCGATGCGACTCCGCGAGGCGGTACTTCAGGTCGCGGCGCATGTCCTCGATCTCGCCGAGAACGGCCTTGTCGGCCGGATCCAGCTCAGGTGTCCCGTACAGCATGCCGTCATGACAGCATGGACGAATCATCCTGTCAAGCGACAGAATGATTCGTCCACAGTTGTCCGCGCGGACCCGTCAGCCCGCGCCGGACGGTGTCAGGCGACGGCGGGCTCCGCCACCGTCGCCGGGGTCAGCGCGATCGCGAGCACCTCGCGCACGTCGCTCACCGCGTGGACGGTGAGCTCCTCGCGCACCGCCTCGGGCACGTCGTCGAGGTCGGGCTCGTTGCGGGCCGGGATGAGCACCGTGGTGATGCCCGCCCGGTGGGCGGCCAGCAGCTTCTGCTTGACCCCGCCGATCGGCAGCACCCGGCCGGTGAGCGAGACCTCGCCGGTCATCGCCACGTCGGACCGCACCGGGCGGCCGGACAGCAGCGAGGCGAGCGCGGTGGTCATCGTGACGCCCGCCGAGGGGCCGTCCTTCGGGATGGCGCCCGCCGGGACGTGGATGTGCACGGACCGGTCCTTGAGGGACCCGACCGGCAGCTCCAGCTCGGCGCCGCGCGAGCGGAGGTAGGACAGCGCGATCTGCGCCGACTCCTTCATCACGTCGCCCAGCTGCCCGGTGAGCGTGACGGCGGTGGAGCCGGTCTCCGGGTCGGCCAGCGACGCCTCGACGTAGAGGACGTCACCGCCCGCGCCGGTGACCGCGAGCCCCGTGGCCACGCCCGCCACCGCCGTGCGCTGCGCCGACTCGGGCAGCGAGGACTCGGGGACGTTCCTCGGCCTGCCGAGGTAGCCCACCAGGTCGCCCGCCCCGACGTGCACCGGGAACGCGGCCTGGTCGAGCGCGGCCTGCGCGGTGACCTTGCGGAGCACCCGCGCGATCGACCGCTCCAGCGAGCGCACCCCCGCCTCGCGGGTGTACTCGCCGGCGAGCCTGCGCAGGGCCCCCTCCTCGACCATGACCTCAGAGGAGGTCAGGCCGGCCTTGTCGAGCTGACGCGGCAGCAGGTGGTCACGGGCGATCGCGACCTTCTCGTCCTCGGTGTAGCCGTCGAGGGTCACGATCTCCATGCGGTCGAGCAGCGGGCCGGGAACGGCCTCGAGGACGTTCGCGGTCGCGAGGAAGAGCACGTCCGACAGGTCGAGCTCCACCTCAAGGTAGTGGTCGCGGAAGGTGTGGTTCTGCGCGGGGTCGAGGACCTCCAGCAGCGCCGCCGTCGGGTCGCCGCGGTAGTCGGCGCCCACCTTGTCGACCTCGTCGAGCAGGACGACGGGGTTCATGCTGCCGGCCTCGCGGATGGCGCGCACGATGCGGCCGGGAAGCGCGCCGACGTAGGTGCGCCGGTGGCCGCGGATCTCGGCCTCGTCGCGGACGCCGCCGAGGGCGACCCGGACGAACTTCCTGCCCATGGCGCGGGCGACCGACTCGCCGAGCGAGGTCTTGCCGACCCCAGGAGGCCCGGCCAGCGCGAGGACGGCGCCGCTGCGGCGCCCGCCCACCACGCCGAGCCCCTGGTCGGCGCGCCGCTTGCGCACCGCGAGGTACTCCACGATGCGGTCCTTCACGTCGTCGAGACCGGTGTGGTCGGCGTCCAGCACGGCTCGCGCGGCGGCGATGTCGTAGGAGTCCTCGGTGCGCTCGTTCCAGGGGATGTCGAGGACCGTGTCCAGCCAGGTGCGGATCCAGCCGCTCTCGGGCGACTGGTCGGAGGTGCGCTCGAGCTTCTCGACCTCCTTGAGCGCGGCCTCCCGGACCTTCTCCGGCAGGTCGGCCGCCTCGACGCGGGCGCGGTAGTCCTCCTCCTCGGAGGAGGCCTCGCCGTTCAGCTCGGCCAGCTCCTTGCGGACGGCCGCGAGCTGCTGGCGGAGCAGGAACTCGCGCTGCTGCTTCTCCATGCCCTCCTGGACGTCCTTGCGGATCGTCTCGGCGACGTCCAGCTCGGCCAGGTGCTCGCGGGCCCAGTCGACCAGCAGTGCGAGGCGCTCGGCCGGGTCGGGGTTCTCAAGCAGCTCGAACTTCTGGGGCGTGGTCAGCCACGGCGCGTAGCCGGAGCTGTCGGCCAGCACCGAGGCGTCCTCGATCTGGTTGATGGCGTCGACGATCTGCCAGGCGCCTCGCTTCTGCATCACCGTGGTCGCCAGGGCCTTGTACTGCTTGGCCAGCTCCTCGGCGCGCTCGTCGGCGGCGACGACCTCCATGGTGGTCGACTCGACCCACAGGGCCGCGCCGGGACCGGTGGTGCCGGAGCCGATGCGCACCCGCTCCACCCCGCGAAGGACGGCGGCGGGCTCGCCTCCGGGAAGCCTCCCGACCTGCTCGACGACGGCGGCGACGCCCACCGCGCCGTACTTGCCGTCGATGCGTGGAACAAGCAGGACCCGGGGCTTGCTCTGCTTCGAGGAGGCCCGGGCGGCGTCGATGGCGGCGCGCACCTCGGTGTCCGACAGGTCGAGAGGAACGACCATGCCGGGCAGGACGACCTCGTCGTCGAGCGGCAGCACCGGGAGGATCAAGCTCTGACTCATGCGAACTCCAAAGGTTGAGTTACATGCACTCAATTAATGAGAGCCCACGATTGTTCCCAAGTCTGCGCTTGTTCGCTGCGAGCGATCGTAATTCTGTAATCCGCCCTCCGGTGGAGTCGGTCTCAAGATCGTTCGCAGGGAAGCGGATGGGCGTACGCCAGGGCGTTCCCGGCCGCCCAAACCCGGCCAGGACGAGATCTTGCCCTCCGGATACCGGGCCCAGACCTGGACCAAGCGTCCACAGCAGGTCATATGTCCAGCATGATGGTCAGCATGGATAAAGGCGGCATCCGCGTTAACTCCCCCGCCGGCCGGTGGATCCTGTTCACCACCGTGCTCGGCTCGGGGATGGCGTTCCTCGACAGCACGGTCGTCAACGTGGCGCTCCCGAAGCTGGGCGAGGATCTCGGCGCCTCGATGTCGGGCCTCCAGTGGACGGTGAACGCCTACACCCTCACCCTCGCCGGGCTGATCCTGCTCGGCGGCTCCCTCGGCGACCGGTACGGAAGACGCAAGATCTTCGTCATCGGCGTCATCTGGTTCGCCGTCGCCTCGGCCCTGTGCGGGCTCGCCCCCAACATCCAGACGCTCGTCCTCGCCCGCGCGCTGCAAGGCATCGGCGGAGCGCTCCTCACGCCTGGCTCGCTGGCGATCATCCAGTCGTCCTTCGCCCGGGAGGACCGTCCCCGCGCCGTCGGCGCCTGGTCGGGCCTCGGCGGCGTGGCCGGCGCCATCGGCCCCCTGCTCGGCGGCTGGCTCGTGGAGACGGCGGGCTGGCGCTGGGTCTTCCTGATCAACCTGCCCATCGCGGCCCTGGTGGTCGCCACGGCCGTACGGCACGTGCCCGAGACCCGCGACGAGACGACCACCGGCCGGTTCGACGTGCTCGGCGCGGCGCTCGCCGCCCTGGCGCTGGCCGGGCTGACCTACGGGCTCATCGAGCGCGGCTCGCCCGTCCCGCTGGTCGCCGCGGTCGCCGGCGTGGCGCTCGGAGTGGCCTTCGTGATGCTGGAGGCCCGCCGCTCGCGGGGCGGCCCGGTGTCGCCGCTGGTCCCCGTCCGCGTGTTCGCCTCACGGGAGTTCACCGCCGTCAACGTCGTGACGCTGATCATGTACGCGGCGATGGGTGTGGTCTTCTTCCTGCTCGTCGTGGAGCTTCAGGTGGCCGCGGGCTTCTCCCCCATCGCCGCTGGCTGCTCGATGCTCCCGGTCATGCTGCTGATGCTTCTGCTGTCGCCCCGGGCGGGCGACCTCGGCCGGCGGATCGGGCCACGCCTTCCGATGACCGTCGGCATCCTCGTATGCGCGAGCGGCCTGCTGCTGATGAGCAGGGTCGGGCCCGGCTCGTCGTACCTGGTGGACGTGCTCCCGGCGGTTACCCTCTTCGGCCTCGGGCTCTCGGCCGCGGTCGCCCCGCTCACCGCCACGGTGCTGGCCACCGCCGAGGAGCGCTACGCGGGGGTCGCCAGTGGCGTCAACAACGCGGTCGCGCGCACGGGGAGCCTGCTCGCCGTCGCCGCCATCCCCCCGCTCGTCGGGCTCACCGGCGCGGCCTACACCTCGCCGGTCGCGTTCACCTCGGGTTTCCGTACGGCCATGCTGGTCAGCGCCGCCATGATGGTCTGCGCCGCGGTCCTGACCTTCGTCACGATCAGGACCAACGCGCTCCGCGAGCCTGAGCGCAAGACGGCCTGCGAGCTGGGCGCCCCGCCCCTTGAACCCTGCGAGCCGGGCGAGGAGACCGGCGCCGGCGCGCCGGGGGCCCGCCCCACGTCAAGGCCCGGCTAGCCTCACCGGGGTCCTGTCAGTCCTCGATCAGACCTCGATCACCTCCTGGCTCCCCACACTCCCGCCTGGCCCGGCCGGGGCAGGCGGCGGGGGGGGCGGCCGCGGGGGGGGCGGGATGATGCGCGGGGGCCAGGTGGGGTTGACGGAGGCCCCCCCGGGCAACAAACACCACGTCAACGACCAAAGCCAGGAAGAGAACGAGAAAGG
>NZ_JBFBIK010000100.1:0-28097 GCF_040685555.1 Sphaerisporangium sp. NPDC088356 | reverse complement strand
ACCAAACTCCAGCTCTACTCCTGCACCGGCGGCAACAACCAGAAATGGACCTGGAACGGTGGCAGTGGATCCCCCAGCCCGACGCCGACTCCGACCCCCACCCCCACGGGTGGCACCGGGACGCTGCCCAGTAGTTTCCGGTGGAGTTCCAGTGGTGTGTTGATCGCGCCGAAGCCTGACTCGACGCACAACATCGCGGGGATCAAGGACCCGACGGTGGTGTACTACAACGGCAAGTACCACGTGTTCGCCAGCACCGCCCAGGCCTCGGGGTACAACCTGGTGTACCTGAACTTCACCGACTGGTCGCAGGCCGGCTCGGCGACGCACTACTACCTGGACCGGACCCCGGTCGGCGCGGGTTACCGGGCGGCGCCTGAGGTGTTCTACTTCGCGCCGCAGAACCTGTGGTACCTGGTCTACCAGACCGGTAACGCCTCGTACTCCACCAACCCCGACATCTCCAACCCCAACGGGTGGAGCGCGCCGAAGAACTTCTACTCCTCGATGCCCGCGATCATCCAGCAGAACATCGGCAACGGCTACTGGGTCGACATGTGGGTGATCTGCGACACCGCCAACTGCTACCTGTTCTCCTCCGACGACAACGGCCACCTGTACCGGTCGCAGACCACGCTGGCCAACTTCCCCAACGGGTTCACCAACACCGTCATCGCGATGCAGGACTCCAACAAGAACAACCTGTTCGAAGCCTCCAACGTCTACAAGGTGCAAGGCTCCGACCAGTATCTGCTGCTGGTCGAAGCGATCGGATCCAACGGCCGGCGATACTTCCGGTCCTGGACCTCCAGCGGCCTCGCCGGATCCTGGACCGAGCTGGCCGCCAGCGAGAGCAACCCGTTCGCCCGGTCCAACAACGTCACCTTCAGCGGCACCGCCTGGAGCAACGACATCAGCCACGGCGAGATGGTGCGCACCATGGTCGACCAGACCCTGACCATCAGCCCGTGCAAGATGCAATACCTCTACCAGGGCATGGACCCCAACGCCGGCGGCGACTACAACTCCCTGCCCTGGCGCTTGGGCCTGCTGACCCAGACCAACTCCACCTGCTGACCGTTCTCATCCGTCATCGCCGAGCTCAAGGCGGTCTTGTTCGATCAGCCGGGTCCAGCGGCGGGTCTTGAGCTCGGTGCCGTTCTCGGTGGCGGTCACTTCCATGGTCACCGCCAGGCGGGTGCCCTCCGTGGCCACCTTGAGCCGGCTTTCGGCGGTGACCGTGGGGCCGTCGGCCCACGTGATGTGGAAGCGGCTCTCCGCCGAGACCGTCTGGCGGCGGGTCCGGTGGTCCAGGGTCACCTCACCCTCGTACCTGTCGGCGTAGGTGCCGCCGCCCAGCGGCTCGGCGGCTGATCCATAGCCGGTGCGGCACCTGGTGACCCGCTGCAGCACGTCGTGGTCGATGGTCCACACCACGTCGGTCGCGTCGGGGACCGGCGTTTCGGTGCGGCGCAGCCCCGAGGCCGGTTCGCCGAGGGGTTGTTCGGCCAGCGGCAGGAGCAGGGCGCTGCCGTCGAGGTCCACCGCCACCGGCACGGCCTCGGGCGAGGCCATCACGTTGGGCCATTCGGAGGTGGCGAGCGCGAGCCTGAGCCGGTGTCCGGCGACCACGCGGTGCGCCACGACGTCCAGCTCCACCTCTACCTCACACTCCACCAAGGATTCGGCGAGAACCTCGGGGTCGGCCACGGACCCGGCGTCAACCTCAGGCTCGACCATGGACTCGGCCCGTACCGGTGGGCCGGACTCGTCCTGCGGCTCCGAAGTGCCGGGGAGGCGGAGGACCGCCCGGCTGATCAGTTCGGAGGCGCCGTCGGGGGCCACGTCGCAGAGTCGTACGGCGAGGGTGCCGCCCGCGCCCGCCCGGACGCTCGCGCGCAGCCGGGGATGGCCGACGATGGTCAGCCCCTCGGCGGGGCTCTCCCACTCGACGGTCACGGAGCGGGCGTCGTCGGATCTTTGGTCCAGCGCCTGGCCCCACGGGAGGGAGCCCGCGCAGTTGTTCCACACGGCGAGGCCGATGTCCGGAGCGACCGGAAGGTCCGTCCATCCGGAGCCTTCCCGGGAGCCGGAGGCCGCGAGGGGCCCGAGGCCTTCCCCGGTCGTGAGGGGTTGGCCGGGGAGGGCCGGCCATCCTGGCAGGGCGCGGAACTCCCCGTTCACCGTGGCGCGGTCGGGAGCGGGCGGGGTGGACGAGCGGACGAAGACGACGGCCGAGCGGTCGCGCACCGCGTCGCGATCCCCGCGTAGCCAGCGGTCCCACCAGCGGACCATCTCAGGCAGCAACTCGATGCCCGGCCCGGGAAGCGCGTGCTCTGGTGACGCGTGCGACCACGGCCCGGCGATCACCCGGTACGGCACTCCGTTGCGTTCAAGCGCCGCGCTGAGGCGCGGCACCACGTTCGCGTAGCCGTCCGCCCATCCGGCGACCAGCATCGTCGGCACGGCGATCCGGTCGTGGCCCTGCCTGGACGAGTCCTGCCTGAGCGAGCCCTGCCGCCAGTAGGCGCCGTCGTGCCGCTCGCTCATCCAGCGCAGCAGCCACGGCTCGGTGGCGTCCAGCCGCCGCAGCCACTCCTCCCGCCATCCCTCGCCGTACACCTCGGGCACGGGAGGCAGCGCGTTCATGGCCGCCATGTAGGCCGGGTAGTCCACGAGGTCGAGCCAGCGGTGGATGCCGCCCGCGTAGTGGACGTCGTCGGTGTAGCGGTCGTCGGAGGCATAGATGGAGCAGATGGCCTTGAGCGCGGGTGGCCGGGCGGCGGCGGCGCACAGGGCGTTGAACCCGCTGTAGGAAGTGCCGTACATGCCGACGCCGCCGTCGCACCACTCCTGCGCCGCGAGCCAGGCGATCACCTCGCAGAGGTCGCGGGCCTCGCTCGCCGGGTACTCGTCCTCGGGCACCCCCTCGCTCGACCCCGTGCCGCGCACGTCCACCCGGCACACCGCGTACCCGTGCTCGGCCGCCAGCGCCTCGTACTCGGGGCGATAGCCGTACGTCACGTCGTCCTTGCGGTACGGCAGCGCCTCCAGCAGGCAGGGGGCGGGCAGCCGTTCGGGCAGGTACAGCGTGGCGGCGAGCCTGGTGCCGTCCGCGAGCCTGATCATCGTCAGCACCGTCTCGCCTCCAGGACGCGCGGCGGGCCCCGTCATCGCGAGCTCGCCTGCGGGGACGGTACGCGCCCGCTGAAGGTGTACGCGACCTCGCGGGGTGTCCTCCCGGTATGCTCCGCCTCGTCCAGGACCTCGCCCACGACCCGGCGCATCCACGAGCGGATCTTGCCGAAGGCGCCTCCGGCCTGCGCTGGGATGTCGCCGAACAGTGTCCACCACCACCAGGAGTTGGTCGCCGAGTTGGCCACCACATCGGGTACGACCAGCACGCCGCGCTCGCGCAGCACTTCCTCCGCCCCGGCGGTCACCGGGCAGTTCGCGGCCTCGACGATCAGCCGGGCGCGCACGCGGGCGGCCTCGGGCACGTCGACGCAGTAGGAGACGGCGGCGGGGATCAGCACGTCGCAGCCGATGTCGAGCCAGCTCTCCCCCGGCAGCTCGTGGTCGTCCTCCCGCAGGCGCGTGCGGTCCATGCGCCCGTGGGCGTCCCGGGTGAGCAGCAGGGTCTCGACGTCCAGCCCCGCCGGGTTGACGACCAGGCCCTCGGTGTCGCTGATGCCGACGATCCGCACCCCGGCCTTCGAAAGGAACCTGGCCGTGGCCCCGCCCATCGAGCCGAAGCCCTGCACAACGGCGGTCGCGTCTCGCAGCCCGAGATGCTCGATGGCGGTCAGCGCCGCCTCGGCCACGCCGCACCCGCCCGCGAGATCGCCCAGCCCGATGCCGTCCACGTCCACGGCGAACGCGGCGTCGAGCCTGGCCAGAGCCGCGTCGGCGTCGTCCAGCAGCGGCAGCACCGCGTCGATGGAGGTGCGCAGCCCCGCCTCGCGGCACGCCGCGTCGATCGAGTCCTGGCGCAGGCCGAGGTCCTCGCCGGTCGCCCAGTACGTCTGCAGGAGGGGCTTCATCGCGGCGATGTAGCGCCGCAGGAGCCCGTCCGCCACGGGATCGAGCGGATCGCAGTCGATGCCGCCCTTGGCCCCGCCGAGCGGCTGGTACAGGTTGCCGGGTTCGTAGGCGAGCGCCTCCTTGTGGCTCATGCCGCGCGCGAGGTCGGCGACCTCGGCCAGGGTCACGCCCTCGCGCATGCGCAGGCCGCCGCTGCCGACGCCGCGTCCCAGCCTGTCGATCACCACGTAGCCGTGGCGGCCGGTGACGTCGTCCGTCCACACGACCTGGAGGAAGGGCTGCCGCGTTGTGGGCACGGTGGTCACTGGTTCTCCTTGACGACGATGACGGTGGGGACGGGGGCGCGCACCGCTTCTCGTACGGCCTCACGCAGCTCTCCGGGGGTACCGGCGGCGAGGCCCCGCGCCCCGTAGGCGCGGGCGAGCAGGACGAAGTCGGGCGCGTGCAGGTCCACGGCGACCGGCGGCATGCCGCGCTCGGCCATCTCGGCGCGGATCTCGCCGTAGCCGCCGTTGACCGAGACGACGACCGGAAGTGAGAGGCCGAGCTCCACGGCGGTGGCCAGCTCCTGCAGGCTGAACTGGAACGCCCCGTCCCCGGCGAGCACGGCGACGGGTGTGCCGGGGCGCGCGACGGCGGCGCCGATGCCGGCGGGCAGCGCGAAGCCGAGCGTGCCGTAGCCGGTCGGGAACAGGAACCTGCCCGGCGGGTCCAGCGGCAGGCCGCCGAGGGCGCCGTAGTAGCACATCATCGAGTTGTCGGCGGCGACGATCGTCTCCGGTGGCAGCGCCTCGCGCAGGGCCGCGAGGTGGCCCGCCCACCTGCGCGTGAGCGCCTCCAGCTCGGTGTCGCGCGCGTGCCACAGCTCCGGTCCGGGCTTGGACGCCGTGACGTGGGCGGGCGCCAGGCGTTCGAGCAGCCCGTGCAGCGCCTCGCCCGCGTCACCCACGACGGGCACCCCGGCGACGTGGTCGCCATACATCTGGCCTGGGTCGGCGTCGACCCGGATGAGCGTGCCGTCCAGCCGGAAGTCGTCCACCCACAGGTCGGACGGCGCCAGCTCCGTGCCGGCCGCCAGGACCACGTCGCACCCGGCCAGCCACTCGCGTACGGCCGCCAGGTGCAAGGTGGCGCCGAGGGACAGCGGGTGGCTCTCGGGGGCGGCGCCCTTCCCGTTCGCCGTCGTGACGATCGGCGCCCCGAGCAGCTCCGCCAGCTCCACCGCGAGCCCGCCCGCCGACCGCGTACGGGCGGCGAGGCGCGGGCCGTCCGTACGGGCGGTCGTGTGGCCGTCCGTACGGGCGCGCTCCGGTGGCCGGGGGTGTTCAGGCGCGGACGGGTGGCAGCCGCCGCCGAGGACGATGGCGGGGCGGCGGGCCGTGCGGAGGGCGGTGGCGGCCGCGTCCAGGGCGGCGGGGTCCGGTGCGCGGCGCGGCAGCCGGAGCGGAGGGCCGAGCCCGGCGGGCCCCTCGGCGTCGAGCAGGTCGACCGGGACCTCGATGTGGACGGGCCGTGGACGTCCCTCGCCGAAGAAGGCGAACGCCCGCGCGACCGCCGCCGGGATCTCCGCGACCGAGGTCACCCGGTGGCTCCAGGCGCACAGCGCGTCGAGTGCGCGGGACTGGTCCTTGCTCTCGTGCAGGTACCCGCGGCCCTGGCGGGGGTGGGAGGAGGGGACGCCGGGCGAGACCAGCAGCACGGGCACCGAGTCGGAGTAGGCCTGGGCGAGCGCGGTGGCGGCGTTGACGGCCGCGGGCCCGGTCGTGGTGACGGCGACGCCGGGACGGCCGCCCGCGCGGGCGTACCCGTCGGCGGCGTAACCGGCCCCCTGCTCGTGCCGCGGCGTCACGCAGCGGATGCCTGCCTTGCCGAGCTGCTCGTAGACGGCCAGGTTGTGGGTGCCGGGAATGCCGAAGACGGTGTCCACCCCGTGCGAGGCGAGCGCGGCGACCAGCGCGCCCGCGCCCGTGTGCCCGGGGGTCACGCGTTCCTCGCCAGGGAGCGGGAGATGATCAGGCGCTGGATGTCGGAGGTACCTTCCTCGATCTCCTCCAGCTTGGCGTCGCGCATCCACTTCTCCACCAGGTACTCGCGGGAGTAACCCCAGCCGCCGTGGGTCTGTACCGCCGCCCAGGTGCACCACATGGCGTTCTCCGAGGCGGTCAGCTTGGCGATCGCGGACTCCTCGGCGACCGGCTCCCCCGCGTCGTACAGCGCCGCCGCACGCATGGTCACAAGATGCGAAATATCCGCTTTAGCGGCCATATCTGCGAGCCGGAACGCCACCGCCTGGTGCTCGATGATCTTCACCCCGAACTGCTCCCGGTCCCGCGCGTACGCGAGCGAGGCGTCCAGGGCCGCGCGCGACAGCCCCGTACAGGCGGCGCCGATCAGGATCCGAGAGCCGTCGAAGGTGCGCATCAGCCCGTAGAACCCCTGCCCCTCCTCGCCGAGCCGGTTCTCCACGGGCACCCGCACGTGGTCGAGGAACAGCTCGGCGCAGGCGATGCCGCGCTGGCCCATCTTCGGCATCGGGTTGCCGACCGTGAAGCCCTCCGCGCCGCGCTCGACCACGAACGCCGTGATCCCGCGCGACCGCGTCCCGGGCGAGACCGTCGCGAACACCACGAACAGGTCCGCGTACGGGCTGTTGGAGATCCACGCCTTGGAGCCGGTGAGCACGTACGAGTCGCCGTCACGCACGGCCCGCGTCGTGAGCGAGGCCGCGTCGGACCCCACGCCCGGCTCGGTGACCGCGAGCGCCGTCAGCGGCGGGACGCCGGCGCAGAGCGGGGTGAGCAGGCGGCGCTTCTGGTCCTCGGTGCCGAGCTCCAGCACCGGGGCCGCGAAGAAGCCGTTGGAGGTGACCAGGTTCCCGATCGACACGTCACCGTGGCACAGCTCCTCCTGGATGAGGCACTGGGTCACCAGGTCGCCCACGCCCCCGCCGCCGTACTCCTCGGGCAGCATGTACGAGGTCAGGCCCGCTTTGGCGGCCTTCTCCCAGATGTCGCGGGGCAGCTCGTGGTCGGCCTCGTCGACCTCGCGGGCGCGCGGCCTGATCTCGGCGGCGGCGAACTCGCGCGCCAGCCGTACGAAGTCCCGCTGCTCCTCGGTCAGTGCCGAGCCGCTGCGTATGCGACGAGTCATGGCGTTTCTCCTCCGGGGACGGGAGTGGGGGGGCGTAGGGAAGGCGCCGGGGCGGCGCGTGAGGGCACGGCGACCAGGACCATCGCCACGAGCAGGCATCCGCCGCCCACCAGCAGCGACCACCCGGCCGCCTCGCCGTACAGCAGCACGGCGAAGGCGGTCGCCCACAGCGGCTCGACGGACATCACGACGGCGGCGGTGGTCGCGGGCACGTGGGCCTGTGCCCAGGTCTGCGCCAGGAAGGACAGCGCTCCCGCGACGGTCGCCAGGTACACAAGGCCCGCCCAGTCCGCGAACGACGCCGGCACCGCGATGCCGCCGGGCACCGCCGCGGCCGTCATCACGCAGGCCAGCGTGCCGATCTGGACCAGCGTCAGCGCGTACGCCTCCTCGGCCCGGCTCCACCTGCCGAGCGCGACGACGTGGACCGCGTAGAGCGCGGCCGACACCAGCGTGAGCGTCAGCCCTGCGGCCGGGATCGGCCCGCCGCCGCCCCCGGCCATCAGCATGAACGCGGCGAGCCCCGCGACGGTGAGACCCACGGCCGTCCAGGTCCTGACGGTGATCCTCGTACGGAACCACAGCAGCCCGAGCAGCGGGGTCATGACGACGTAGGAGCCGGTGACGAAACCGGAGACGAACGACGGCAGCGCCTTGAGCCCGTACGTCTGGGCGACGAGGGCCGCGCTGTACACGACCCCGAGCCCGACGCCGGCCCGCCAGGCCCGGGGGCCGAGCCCGCGCAGGGCCGTGGGGCGTATCGCGACGAGCAGCGCGACCGACACCAGGTAGCGCACGGCGAGCAGGTCCGTCACCGGCAGCCGGGTGACCATGTCCTTGACCAGGGGAAAGGTGGTGCCCCACACGGCTGTGACGCCTAGCAGCGCCGAGACGCCCGCGAGGTGCCGCGCGGCACCCGGGTCCAGGCGGAGGCGAGGCCGCCCCGGACGGTCGAGGATTTTCACCGCAGGTCGTTCTTCAGGATGTCGCCGTTCTTCATGACAAAGGCGACGTTGGGGAACGCGTCGACGTCGAAGGGGCCCCGGACGGCGATCAGGTCGGCGTACTTGCCCGGTGCGACCGAACCGACGCGGTCCTGCCAGCCCATGCACTCGGCGCCGGTCAGCGTGGCGGCGCGCAGCGCGTCCAGCGGGCTCATGCCGTGATCGACCATGGTGCGAAGTTGCCGCGCCTGCATGCCGTGCGGGAAGCCGCCCGCGTCGGTGCCGAAGCCGATCCTGACCCCGGCGCTCACCGCCCGGGCGAACGCCTCCCGCTGCGCCTCCGCCGTCTCGTCATTCTTGCGCAGCCCCTCGGCGTCGAAGCCGTTGGTCGCCGCGGTCTCCCGGATCCAGTCGGCCCACCAGATGTCGGCGGACAGGTAGGTGCCGTGCTCCAGCATGAGCTCGATGCCCTCGTCGTCCAGGTAGCAGGCGTGCTCGATCGAGCGCACCCCGGCTCTGACGGCCATCTTGATACCCTCGGCGCCGTGGGCGTGGGCCGCGACGTGCGCGCCGTACCAGGAGGCCTCCTGGACGGCGGCGCGCATCTGCTCCTCGGTGAGCTCGGGGGCGCCGGGCACGGTGCCCGCGGCCATCACCGCGCCCGTCGCGATGAGCTTGACCAGGTCGGCCCCGCCGTGCAGGATCTCGCGGACCCGTTCGCGCACGTCGTCCACGGTCCGCACGGACCCGAACCGCAGGTCGCGCGGGAGCTCGATGTCGTGCGCCAGGCCGGTGAGCATGCCGCCGCCGGACGAGACCGTGACGTAGGCCCCGGCGACGGCCATCCGCGGCCCGATGACCGTGCCGTCGTCGATCGCGTCACGCAGCGCCGTGTCGACGAAGGCCCGGAACGTGCCGACGTCACGCACCGTCGTGAAGCCCGCCAGCACGGTGTCGCGGGCGTTGCGCACGCCGGCCAGGGCCTGGCGCGCGGCGCTGAGCTTCAGTTCCTGGACATAGTCGGCGCAGGCCGCGACCCCGACCAGATGGGTGTGCAGGTCGATGAGTCCGGGCGCGAGGGTCGCGTCGCCGAGGTCGACGACCTCCACGCCCTCGGGCACGGGGGCCGTCCCGGGCAGGATCGCGGCGATCCTCTCCCCCTCCACCAGCACCGTCTGGTCGTCCAGCACGTGACCGGCCTCGACATCCACGAGCCGCGCGCATCGCAACGCGATCGCCATCAAAGATCCCTTCCATGCTTTTCCTGAGTCGCAACTCAAACACATCGGCGCTGAGCATGACAATGGGTGATTTGACTAAGTCGCGCCTCAGCTTTCGCGACACAATTCCCGCTGCCGGCGCGCCAGGCACGCTAGGGTTCCCCTGTGGCACGAGGATTCGGCCGGATACGTCGCGAAGATCTGCTCAGGACCGCCTGTGAAGTGATCACCGCGCAGGGCTTCGGGCACACGCGCACCGTCGACATCGCCCAGGCGGCCGGGGTCAGCCAGGGGCTGCTCTTCTACCACTTCGAGACCAAGGACAACCTGTTCGCGCAGGCGTTCGCGTACGCCGCGCAGCGCGACCTCGACGCGCTCGCCAAGCTGGAGGAGTCCGGCGGCCCGCCGCTCGAACGGCTGCGCGACCTGCTCAAGCTCTACTCCCCAAGCGGCAAGTCCAAGTCGTGGGCGCTGTGGATCGACGCCTGGTCGGAGTCGCTGCGCGGCACCGCGCTGGAGGAGATGTCCCGCACCATCGACCTGCGCTGGAAGCAGGCGCTGCGCACCATTCTCGACGAGGGCGTCGCCGAGGGCGTCTTCCTGTGCCCCGACCCCGACGCCTCCACCTGGCGCATCGTCTCCCTCATCGACGGTCTCGCCGTCCAGGCCACCGTGCACAAGCGCGTGCTCACCCGGGCCCGCCTGGCCGAGCTGGTCCGCACGGCCACCGCCACCGAGCTCGGCATCTCCCCCGAAGCCCTGACGGCCTGAGGCGGCCCGCCCGCACGAGATCTTCGCGCGCCCCGCCCAACGTTCACTTAACCGTCTCTGTCCAGTGACGGGCTGGCAGGAAGCGGTCACCGGCGCGCAACTAGCTGCCTTTGATTCGTCTGGTCCGCAGGGCGTGGAAACCGCAGAGTTGTGTCTGCGAGAGCAAAATCCACAGCCGCAGGAAAAGAGCCCGAAAAATGAAGAAGCCGACCGCCGCCCCGGCCCGCCCCAAGGCCCCCACCACCCGGGACGCACCTTCCCCCGCCCGCGGAAACCCCTGGAACTGAGGGATGGCAGCGATGTTGGTCGTTCTGACGATGCGCCGCCTCAAAGGAGAGCCGTCAGGCGAGCCGCCCCTCGACGGAGAACGGATGCTCGCACTGTTACCCAGACAATGGCGTAAGGATTTCAGGGAGGGCGCCGGATACATTGCCATCAGAATTCACACCGACGAGAACATAACCTCCGCGCAGATACGCGAACAGGTGGTCGCCATCCTGTCCAATCCGGAGGTCACCCGCTGGCGGCTCGTCTCCTGCGAGACCTTGACCCACCACGAGATCGAAAGGAGGGGCAACCCGGCCACTTTGACCCGGCACACGACCCAGCGTGCGCAGTGGAACTGACGTCAGCGGATCCCTGAGCCGGGGTTCACGGCGTCCCAGTGGTAACGAACCAGAGCCGATGCGCTGACCCTTCTCCCTGTGCGAAGGAGGAACGTCTAGCGTTTGCGGAAGACCGCCGATTCGGGTGAGCTGCTGTTTCCTGATACGGGAAGTGGGCGGGAATGGCGAAGTGGACGAGGCGTTTGTCAGCCGTTGCGGCGGCGGGGATCATGCTTGCGGCACTGGTACCCGCGCAGACGGCACTCGCGGTTCCCCTGCCTTCGGTGGAGGGGAAGGCACCGGGAAGGGCAGTCAATCTCAAGCTCACGGAGAAGATCCGGCACAAGCTCGCCGACGCGTTCTGGAATCAGTACTACGGGAAAGCCCATCCAGACGCCCCCCGGAACAGGGTGGACGGGCCGAAAGGCGTCTACTACGGGAAGATAAAGGGGACGACGGCGGCGAAGGACGTCTACTGGGCCGTGGGTTCCATCGGGATCAAGGGCGATCCGATCAGCTATCAGGACGGCCCGCACGTCTGGCGTAAGCGGTACCACGGCGCGTGGGCGTATCTCGGTGACACGGGCGGGTGCCTGGCCAAGGTGCCGGCAACGCTGCTGAAGATATGGCACCTGCCCCCGTGTGACTGAACCCGTCCGTAGCGGGTGAGTGACCATCGTGGTGGGCGACTCCCCTTCCTCCTTGTCCAGCTTGGGCGGTACAGGAGGTAGATGTCGCCGTCTTCACGGATCTCCCCCGTCTGATGGGCCTGCCCTCGCCCGCTCATACGAGACCTCGGCTCCGGCTGCTAGAGTCGTGAACGCACGTTCATGAACCTACGTTCACGACGTTTCGCGGGAGGGCTTGATGCATTCGATCGTCAACACCCAGCAGGCTGAGGCGTGGAACGGGTACGAGGGGAACCACTGGGCCGACAACCGCGATCGGTATGACGCGGTCAACAGCGGGTTCAACGGCTACCTGCTCGACGCCGCGTCCATCGGGGAGCACGACCGGGTTCTCGACGTCGGCTGCGGCAACGGGCAGGTGACCAGGCTGGCGGCGCGACGGGCGCCTCAGGGGCACGCCTTGGGGCTGGACCTGTCGGCGCCGATGCTGCGGCAGGCGCGTGCCACCGCGGCGGAGGAGGGCGTCGCCAACGCGGCCTTCGAGGAGGGGGACGCCCAGGTCCATCCCTTCCCGTCAGCCGGGTTCGACGTGGCCGTCAGCCGGTTCGCGATCATGTTCTTCACCGATCCGGTCGCCGCGTTCGCCAACATCGGCCGGGCCCTGCGGCCGGGAAGCCGGGTCGCCTTCCTGAGCCTGCGGAGCATGGAGCACAACGACCTGGGCGCGGTCTTCGCGGCGATGGCGAAGCGGCTTCCCCCGCCGGCGGCCCGCGAAAAGCCCGACGGTCCGGGGCCGGAGTCGCTGGCCGACCCGGCGCGCATCCACGAGGTGCTCACGGGCGCCGGATTCGACGACGTGGTCACGACCTCCGTCGAGGCACCCCAGGTATGGGGCCGGCACGCCGAGGACGCGGCCGGGTTCCTCTGCGCGTGGGGTCCCGTCCAGCACAGGCTCGGCCAGGTCGACCCCGCCTCGGCGGCCCGGGCACGTGCGGCGCTCGCCGAGGCCCTGCGGCCCTTCGAGGAACCCGATGCCGTCCGCCTGCGCGGCGCCGCCTGGCTGATCACCGCCACCCGCCCGGGAACCCCCGGATCGCGGACCTCGTGACGCCTCCCCACCCGGCCGAAGGGCCTGGTCACTAACATGTGGCGTGATGTCTCCCAGAAGAGCGGCCGTGCTTCGAGAGGGCGGTGGCGATCAGAGCCTGCGCGAGCACCTGATCGCCACCGCCGAACGCCTCATCGCCGAGCGCGGCACGGCCGGGCTGACCGTACGCGCGATCGCCCGCGAGGCCCAGGTCGCCGACGGAGTGCTCTACAACCACTTCGCCGACAAGGAAGAGCTCCTCGCGCTGGCCCTGCGCGCGCACGTACGCACCGTCGGGCGGAGGCTGGGCGAGCCGCCCCGGGCGGCGGGCGAGGGCACCGTCGAGGGCAACCTCCGCGCCTACATCGCGTACGGGCTCGCCCTGCACATCGCGATCCTGCCCGCCTTCGCCGGGCTGGTCCAGCAGCCCAAGGTGTTCACCCGGTTCAACGAGCTGCCGAACCCGATGGCCGAGGGTCTCGGGCTGCGGGCCGACCTGGGCGACTACCTCCGCGCCGAACAGCGGCTGGGCCGGCTGGCACCCGGGGCGAGCGCCGAGGCCGCCGCCACGATGATCATCGGGGCCTGCCACGAGCTGGTCCTGCCGGGCGTGTTCAGCGGTTCCCCGACCACCATGGAGCAGATCCCCGACGGCTTCATCGACGAGCTGGTCACCACCGTCGTCGGCGGCATCGGCCCCTGAGCACGCCTCTTGAGCTTGCGGCCTCCACGAGAGCCGGGAGCCGACCTCAGGGGGTCAGACGGTCGCGTGCCGTTCGAGGAACGAGTAGACGTCGGCCTCGTCCACGCCGGGGAACGAGCCGGGGGGCAGGGCGGCGAGCACGTGGGAGTTCGCCCGGGCCGAGGGCCAGGCGTAGCCCTCCCAGCGCTGCGTCAGCTCTGCCGGTGGCCGGCGGCAGCAGTCCCCCGTCGGGCAGTTCGACTTGGACCTGTTGGTGGTCTCCCTGCCGCGGAACCAGCGGGACTCCCTGTACGGCACGCCGAGCGTGATCGCGAAGTCGCGTTCGCGGGAGGGATCCACGTGGGCGCTGCAGAAGTACGTGCCGGTGGGCGAGTCGGAGTACTGGTGGTAGACCGAGAAGCGGTCCGGGGAGAGGAACACCTGGCGCCCCGACCACTGCAGGCACATGCGCTGCCCCTCGATGGCCCCCTGCTCGTCGGCGGGAAACACGATGCCGTCGTTCTCGTACGCCTTGTAGATGATGCCGCCGGCGTTGTTGCGCACGAAGTGGCACACCAGGTCGAGGTGGTGGGTCGCCAGGTTGGTGAAGCGGTGCGCGGCCATCTCGTACGAGACGGCGAACACGTCGCGCAGGTCCTCGACCGAGAGCACCCGATCCTGCTTGGCCTCCTTGAGGTACGGCACGGCCGTCGTCTCGGGCACCAGCACGGCGGCGGCGAAGTAGTTCGCCTCGGTGCGCTGCCGCAGGAAGTCGGCGAAGTCGCGGGGCTTGTGGTGACCGAGCGCGAGGTGGCCGAGGGTCTGCAGCAGGATCGTGCGCGGGGTGTGCATGCCGAGCTGCTCGTGCTTGACGTAGATGCGGCGGTTGCGTAGATCGGTGATCGACCGCACCGACCGGGGCAGGTCCTGCGCGGTCTGCACGGCGTAGCCGAAGTGGGTGACGAGCGCCTGGACGGTGCCCGCCGACAGCGCGCCCGTTCGGTAGCCCACGGCGGCGAGCGCCTCGGCGGCGGCGGCCTCGATCTCGGCGAAGTAGTTGCCCTGCTCGCGCTGCTTGCGCCGGAGCTCGGCGTTGGCGGCCCTGGCCTCCTCCGGCGTCGCGGTGCCCTTGGCCTGCCGCGAGCGCAGTTCCTCGTACAGCCCGAGGATGTGCTCCAGCACGTCGTTGGGGACGCGGGCGGAGACCTTCAGCCGGGGCAGGCCGAGGGAGGCGTAGATCGGGTCACGCTGCGCCTCCTCAAGGGCGATCTCCAGCTGGGCGCGCCGGTTGGGGGCCTGCCGGCGCAGCAGCTCCTCCACCGGCACGGTGAGGGCGGCGGCCAGCGACTTGAGGAGCGACAGCTTGGGCTCGCGCTTGCCGTTCTCCAGGAGGGAGAGCTGGCTGGGCGCCCGTCCGACGCGCTCGCCCAGCTCGGACAGGGTGAGGCCGCGCTGCTTGCGCAGATGCCTCAGACGCTGGCCGAACGCGAGGAGGTCGAGCTCCTGCGTCAAAGACAGCGGTTCTTCTCCCACCAAAGACGCCATAGCACGATCCTAAGCGCAATTTCTCCACATCTTCCACTCTGACGCGTCATACCCTCCCGTACGGCGGCTCCGGGGCGGACCCGGCTCGGGTCATGTCGCTGTTGGCACGCTGTCCATGATCAAACCGTGGGCGAAACATCCTGATTTGTCGGCATAAATCACGACATGGGCCCCGACCGTCACGTGACCTGCCTCACAGCAATTGGTCTAGTCCATAGTGAAAACTTTGCATTTCTTGCCATCAAAATACTGGCCAGTATTCACTTTTCACGAAACATCGGGCATATTTCTCGCGATCAACCTTGCCGCCGCCCCCTGAACCGTCGCAGACTCGAAGCAAGCGCCCAGAGGACGCCAAAGGAGTCAAAATGAAAGATCGCCTCAAGGGAGCTGCAGACGAGCTGCGGCGAGAGTGGGAGAGCAACCCGCGCTGGAAGAACGTCGAGAGGACCTATACGGCCGAAGACGTCGTTCGACTGCGCGGTTCCGTACAGGAAGAACACACTCTCGCCCGGCTTGGCGCCGAGCGGCTGTGGTCCCTGCTGCAGACCGAGGAGTACGTGCACGCACTGGGCGCCCTGACGGGCAACCAGGCCGTGCAGCAGGTCAAGGCGGGCCTGAAGGCCATCTACCTGTCCGGGTGGCAGGTGGCGGCGGACGCCAACCTCGGCGGCCAGACCTACCCCGACCAGAGCCTGTACCCGGCCAACTCGGTCCCGGCCGTGGTGCGCCGCATCAACAACGCCCTGCTCCGGGCCGACCAGATCACCTGGTCCGAGGGCGACGCGAAGGCCCCGCACTGGCTGGCGCCCATCGTGGCCGACGCCGAGGCCGGGTTCGGAGGCGTACTCAACGCCTTCGAGCTGATGAAGGGCATGATCGCCGCGGGCGCGGCGGGGGTGCACTGGGAGGACCAGCTCGCCTCGGAGAAGAAGTGCGGCCACCTCGGCGGCAAGGTGCTGATCCCCACCGGCCAGCACATCAAGACCCTCAACGCCGCCCGCCTCGCGGCGGACGTGTGCGACGTGCCCACCCTGATCATCGCGCGGACCGACGCCCAGGCCGCGACGCTCCTGACCAGCGACGTCGATCCCCGCGACCAGGCCTTCACCACCGGTGACCGCACGGCCGAGGGCTTCTACCGGGTGCGCAACGGGGTGGACGCCTGCATCGCGCGCGGCCTCGCCTACACGCCGTACTCCGACCTGCTGTGGATGGAGACCTCCACGCCCGACCTGGACGTGGCGCGGCGGTTCGCCGAGGCGATCAAGGCCGAGTACCCCGACCAGATGCTCGCCTACAACTGCTCACCGTCGTTCAACTGGAAGCAGCACCTGGACGACTCCACCATCGCCAAGTTCCAGCGGGAACTCGGCCACATGGGCTACAGCTTCCAGTTCATCACCCTGGCGGGCTTCCACTCGCTGAACCACTCGATGTTCAACCTGGCGCGCGGCTACGCCGAGGAGGGCATGACGGCGTACGTCGAGCTGCAGGAGGCCGAGTTCGGCGCCGAGGCGCAGGGCTACACGGCGACCCGCCACCAGCGGGAGGTCGGCACCGGCTACTTCGACCTGATCAGCACGGCCGTCGCGCCGGACTCCTCGACGGTGGCGCTCAAGGGCTCCACCGAGGCCGAGCAGTTCGCCGCCACGCACTGAAACCACGGGAGGCGCCGCCCGGCGCTCCCCCGCACGCGATCGCGGGCCGTCCACGGCACGCCCACGATCGCGACCTCCGAACCCGCGGGTTCGTCCGGTAAAGATCCGCCTTGGGCAGCGGCCCCCTCCGGACGAACCCGCGCACCATGTCCGCCCCCGGATCCCGGCACCAGTGCGGCCGTTACTTCGGCTTCGGCACGACTTGCTTCGCTACCGAGACGCTCCTTCGCTACCGACACGCCTCGCTTCGCCGCCGGCACGCCGTCCCTCGCCGCCGACGTGCTTTCTGTCTTGGGCGCCAGTACGGCGGGTCGAGGTACGGCGGCAACGGCGCCGCCCGTACGGCGCGCGAGCCGGTACACATTCGGGGGAACCGCACGTGCTACTGGAAGTCGAACTCGTCGGCGCGGACACCGGCCAGGAAGGCGTCCCACTCGGCCCGGGTGTAGATGATCGTGGGACCGTCGGGGTGACGACTGTGCCGCACGGCGATCCGCCCACTCCCGTCAAGCAGCGGACCGGCCTCGACACAGTTCGAGCCGGCGTCAGGGCTGAAACTACTTATGTGCCATGCAGCGTCTTGCTGGTGCTCGGGAACTGACATTTCACCTTCCACACGGACTACTCGATCTCGTCTACGGCCGCTCGGATCAGCTCCACTGACTCGGAGGGGTCTGACGAGTCGCGCCGTACGCGGTCAAATTTCAGCATAAGTCTCTCTACCCCTTCGGCTTCGACGTAGATCCCGCCAGCGGGAGTGTCCACATAGCCGATTTGGGGATATGGCTCCGGCATCTCGAAGATCCTGAACGAACCGTCGTGGCTGGCGTGCGCGCCAGAGGCGAACGGCAGGATCCTGATCTCGATGTTCGGGTGATGAGCCAGGTCGAGCAGGTGTTCAAGCTGCCCCTTCATTCCGGCAGACCCGCCTACCACCCGCCGCAAGAGGCTTTCGTCCAGGAGAGCCTCAATCTGAGGCGGTTCTGGAGCAGTGAGAATCTGCTGGCGTTCCAGCCTGAACCGTGCACCTGACGGAGACAGCGACGGGTCGGTGTCAGTCCGCTGGATGACCGCCTCCATATAGCTCCGCGTCTGAAGCAGCCCTGGAATCGCCACTGCGTCGAACGACCGGATGACTCGTGCCCGTGATTCCAGCCAGGCGTAGTCGACGATCAGCTTCGAAAGATTTCCGGAGTAGCTGTCCCACCAGCCTTCGTGCCAGACCTCCGTAGCAAGCCGCATCAGATCGGCGCGCTTGTGAGTGTCAGCGAGGCCGTAGAGATCGAGCAGCGCTTGAACATCAGGCGTGCGCGCTGGATAGAGGCCGGTCTCCAGACGGCTGATGGTGGCGCCGTCGCGCTGGATGTAGTCACCCGCCTCGGGCAGTTTCAACCCAGCGGCTTCGCGAAGCTCACGAAGTTGTCGACCAAGCCATTGAGCACGCAAGGTCATGCCCCGCTTCGCGCTCATGCAGTCACCTCGTCACGTCGGCACGGAGGGAAGGCTACTACCCACCGTGTTCATTCGAGAACGTTTGCGTGATTGCCGTGCATGCATGCACGGTGTCTGTCATCGTGTGTGAATACATACACACGGAGCGTGTTCATGTTGGGGCATCGTCAGATGATTCGTCTTCATCGGAGCTTGAGCCATGTACGTCGATCAATCAGCGGCAAGCGACGGATCCGTTGGACGGAGTCCAACGGATTGACCTGGTGGGGCTCGTTCGGATGCTCAATCGCCGGTTCGCTGGGTGGAGCGTCTGGTACGGCAGCGCGACCGGGCGGTGGTGGGCGCTCGCGCCGCGCTGGGGTCACGGCCTGGTGGGTCTGGTGGAGGCGGGAACCCCGGAGGAACTGGTCCTGCGCATGAACCGGATAGAGCAGTCCCACCCCTACGCCGCCTGCGATCCGCCCGCCGAGCCGCCTGTACCCCCCAACCCCCTGGACCGCCACCGATGGGCGGAGTCTCACAGCGCTGATCACGTCCTCACCGTCCTGGAACGTTCTCATCACAGAAGGGGAAGTATCCCGATGATCGCAATGCGTCCTCGCGCTCTGGCTTCGGCCCTGGGCGGCATCACCGCGTTCCTCCGCCGGAGCCCGGCTCCGAAGGACACGTCGGCTCAGGCAGATGCCGCACAGGCGCGAACGCTCTCCGGTCCGGCCGCACTCACGGGCCGGCCGATACTCTCCCATCGGTTCGCTCCCTCAGCCTCGCAGGTCAAGCCCGCCCGCACCTTCGTGGCGGACCTCCTCGGAGACGAACACCCCTGCCGGTACGACGCGATGCTCCTCACCAGCGAACTCGCGGCGAACGTGGTGCGCCATGCCGCCGAGCGGGACTTCCTCGTCTCGGTGGCCTTCCCCGACGCCGGGGTAATGGTCGCGGTCGAAGACGGTGGCTCCTCCAAGGTTCCCCACCTGAGGAAGCCGGGCAACGACGAGACCGACGGCCGGGGCCTCGCCCTCGTCGACACCCTCGCGTCCCGCTGGGGCTTCGAACGCCGGCCGACCGGCACCCTGGTCTGGTTCGAACTCGCCCAGCCCTCCCCCGATCAGCTGCGGTAGGCAACCGGCTCCAAAGAACCCGTGGGCACATCACGGGCTCCGCGAGAGCCGGCACGGTTCACCAGTCCAACGGCTCGCGCTCATACAAGAGGCTCCTCGACCCCGGCCGCCCACTCGTGAGGCATGGAGATCGGCATGCTCCATGGTCGCGCATCCGCAACGACAAAGCAGCGGCCACGTCCAGCCCGCGAACTCGGCTGTCGAGGACTCCCCACGCCGGCGGCGCCCGTTTCGTAATCCGCCTCCCCGCCATCGACCCGCCGGGGTGTGCGCGGTCCTCACGGCGGAGGGCATTCACGATCTTCCTGGCCGCCGAACCGCCCTACGCCGCGCGTTGGTACGTGGCCACGCACCACTACGGCTTCGACCTGCTGCTCAGCCGGCCTGGCGGGCGGCGCGGGCGTACCAGCGGCCGTCGGCGCGGTCGAGGGCGAGCCTGCGGCCGAAGCACTCCGAGAGGTTGTCGCCGGTCAGCACCTCCTCCACCGGACCCGCCGCGAGGACGCGGGCGTCGCGGACGAGCAGCGCGTGGGTGGTGGTCGACGGCACCTCCTCCAGGTGGTGGGTGACCAGCGCCGTCGTCAGCGCCGGACGGCTCCCCGCCAGATCCTCGATCGCCGTGATCAGGTCCTCCCTGCCGGGGAGGTCGAGGCCCGCGAACGGCTCGTCGAGCAGCAGGATCGCCGGGTCGGCCATGAGCGCCCGCGCGATGCGCACCCGGCCCCGCTCCCCCTGGGAGCACACCCTGAACGGCCGGTCGCCCAGATCCTTGCAGCCGAGGTCGGCCAGCAGCGCGTCGGCCCTGTCGCGTTCCCCCGGCCCGTAGCGGTCCCACAGCGGGGCGCTGCTGCCTGTGTAACCCGTGAGCACGACCGTCTGGGTGGAGAGCCCTTCTTCCTCCATCAGCTCCTCGTCGACGAGCCGCTGGCTCGCGGCGACCAGGCCGATGTGGCGGCGCAGCTCCCGAAGGTCGACCCGGCCCAGCCGATGGCCCAGCACCGTGGCCGTGCCGGAGCTCGGGTGGCGTACGGCCGCGGCGACCGACAGCAGCGTGGTCTTCCCCGCCCCGTTCGGCCCGAGGACGACCCAGTGCTCGCCGTATTCCACCCGCCAGTCGATGTCGGCCAGGAGCGTGCGGCCGACGACCTTCACGGTCACCCCGGCCACCTCCAGCGCGGCCTCGGCGGCGCGGTCATGGTTGATCTGCGAACCCATTGCGCCAGCATAGGAGCAACGCCCGCCCCACGGGTTCGCAGGGGAATGCGACACTTAGCCGCTTTTACCCGTCTCAGCCGGGACGGACGAGAGAAGACGCGGACTTCGTGGACGCCGAACGCCTCCCCTCGTGCCGGTCAGGTGGACGGGGTGTCGCTGAGCGTGGGGGTCGGCGGAGGCGGCGTCGGGTCGGGGGACTCGCCGTCACCCCACTCGGGGACCTGGCTGATGCTGACCGTCGGCTTGGGTGGAGTCTTGGTGGGCGAGGGCTCCTGCGTCGGGCTCTTGGTCGGCTTGCAGGGCTTCTCCTTGCCCCGCTTGTTCGTGCACGTCTCGGGGTCGTCGGGAGGAGGGGGCGGCGGCGGCGTGGTGCGCACGGCCGTGGGCGAGGGCATGCGAGTCTGCCATGGGGCGTTCGGCGTGGGCGTGCCGCCGCTCGGATCGCCCTGGCGGGACATCGCCAGGGTCGGCGTGGGAGTGAACCCCGGCAGCTCCCCCGGGCCGGTGCTGGGGGACACGCCGGCCACGACCCGGGGCCCCGAGGTCTCCAGCACCTCGACGGGAACCCGGGAGCCCTCGATCGGCCTCACCACCGGAATCCGGCCGGGGCCGCTGACGCTCGGGGCGGCGTCGGTGCCCCCGGTGCCCGCCGCCACGACGGTCATCGCGGCGATCGACACCGTCGCCAGGGCCGCGAACCCGGCGTGGGAGGCGTGACCGCGCCGCGCGGCCGAGCGGCGTGCCGACCGCGCCCCCGTGGTGGCCGAGCCGTCCGGAGCCGCGCTGTCGCCGGTGGGGCCGGCGAGCTTCAGGCGTCCCGCCCCCGCCGGGTACGGGACGGGGACCCAGATCTCCTCCAGCACGGCCGAGACGGCCTCCCGCTGGTCCCAGGAGCGGTCCACTCCCCCGGCGTCCAGCAGCCAGGCCAGCAGCGCGGCGGCGTCCGGGCGCCCGCCCGGCTCCTTGGCCAGCGCGGCGGAGACGGGGTCCCACAGGAGCTTGGGCACCGAGGCGAGGCGGGGCTGCTCCACCAGGATGCGCCGGGTCAGCACGTCGGCCTCTCCGGTGCCGAACGGGTGATGGCCGGTCGCGGCGTACGCGACCAGGCACCCCCAGGCGAAGACGTCCGAGGCGGGGATGGCGGGCCCGCCGGTGAGGCGCTCGGGCGCCACCCATCCGGGGCTGCCCATGATCTGGCCGGCCTGCGTGTGCGCGACGGCGGCGTCCAGGTCCCTGGCGATGCCGAAGTCGATGATGCGGGGACCCTTGGGGGACAGCAGCACGTTCCCGGGCTTCAGGTCGCGGTGGACGAACCCCGCCTCGTGGATCGCGACCAGCGCCGCCGCGGACCCGAGTGCCACGCCGTACGCGAGGTCGGGGGTGAGCGGGCCGCGCGCGGCGACGATCTGGGAGAGGGACGGGCCGGGGATGTGCTCGGTGACCAGATAGGGCCGGTCTCGGTCCGTGCCGTCCTCGAGGACGGGGGCGGTGCAGAACGGCACCACGCGGCGGGAGAAGGCGACCTCCTCGGTGAACCGCGCCCGGAGCGTCGGATCGCTCAGATGGACGGCGTGCGGCGTCTTGAGCGCGACGAGACCGCCCTCAGGCCGCTCGGCGAGGTACACCACGCCCATCCCACCGGCGCCGAGACGGCCGAGCAGAAGGTAGCGCCCGATGATCACCGGGTCGCCCACCGTCAGCGGCCGAACGCCTGGAGGCATCCCGCTGGGGACGCCTGCTCCGCCACGTGCCATCCGGAGGTGACCTCTCTTCGAGAAGTGCAGCACAGGCCACTGTGTCGCTCCCGAAGGCCATTCGGCGTGAACTAGTTCGAAGCGGCATGAGAGGTAAGGCGAATCATCCCTCAAGGTAAGGAACCGAAGGGTCTTATGCGACTAGATAGGCGTATGTGACCGTTGATCCGGGTGCCGCGTCAACGCCGTCAGGCGGCCGCCGAATCGGATCCCGGACCCACGAGCGACCCCTGCCGCTGGTCCGCCGCCGAGACCGGCGTGGAGACCGCAGGCGGCGCGGTGCCGTCGGCCGAGGCGGCGACCGCGGCCAGGAAGCGCTGGATGTGGCCGAAGACCATGCGGGCCTCGGGCACGACGTCCGCCAGGATGGCGAACACGTGCGGCATGCGGTGCCACTCCTCGTAGGTCACCTTCACCCCCGCGCCACGGGCCCGCAGGGCGACGCGCCGTCCCTCGTCGCGCAGCACCTCGGTGGACCCGGTGATGACCATCAGCGGCGGCAGGCCCGTGTAGTCGCCGAAGACGGGCGAGACCAGCGGGTCGCGGCGGTCGAGCCCGGCGGTCCACCGGCGCGCGAGCCAGTCGACCCGGCTCGCGGGCAGCATCGGATCGACCCACCGGTTGACCGTGCGGCGGCTGTCGGACAGGTCGGCCCACGGCGACAGGCAGATAGCGGCCGAGGGCAGCGGCATGCCGCGGTCCCGCAGGGCCAGCAGCGTCGCCAGGGTCAGGTGGCCGCCCGCCGAGTCTCCGGCGATGACGATGTCGGAAGGCTCGTAGCCTTGGTCGAGCAGGCCCTGGTACGCGTCGAGCGCGTCGGCCAGCGACTCGCTGAGCGCGTGGACCGGGCCCTGGCGATAGTCGAGCGCCAGCACGGGACGCCTCGCGGCGGCCGACAGGCGCCAGGTGATCGGCCGGTGCGTCGCCGGGGAGCAGAAGAAGTACGCTCCGCCGTGAAAGTAGAGCACCACCTTGCTCTCGTCCAGGTCGCCTCCGGCGCGCACCCACTCGGTGCCGCAGGGGTCGGCGTCCTCCTTGACGATGGACACGTGCGCGGGAGCGGGGATCGGGAGCCGCTCGCCGAGGGCCATCAGCCGGGTGACGAGTCCCATGCCGATCTCGTGTCTCAGCAGCAGGGACGAAATGGGCTTGGTCGTACCGCGCAACAGGCCGTTGAGCGCGCTCGCCCGCCAGCTGATCGGGTACACCGGGTGAATGTCCACATCGATGTCCTGCCGCATGCGACCCTCCATGAGCAGTCTTGCCGAATCTTGTTCTATCTACCTGCCCGTATGTCCCGGTTTACATGGGTGTTACACACTTTGTCGAGGGTTAGCCGGAACATTTGACCTGGTAGGGGTGCCTAAGGGCTCGGCGTGGATCAGCTCACGTTGCGGCGGATCTCCCCGAGGAACCTGACCAGTTGCTCGCGCTCGGCGGCGTCGAGGGTGCGCAGGGCGCGCTCGCTGAGGCGGAGCATCTCCTCGGCGATCACGCTCTCCAGCTCGTGGCCGCGCTCGGTCAGGCGGAGCCGTACGAGGCGGGCGTCGGTGGGGTGGGGCTCGCGGCGCAGCTGAGCGGCACGGTATATCGCGGGTCCCGCGGGGCGTGGCCGGTTAGAATGCCAGTCACGCCCAACCTGGAGGTGCCCGACCTTCGCGCTCTATCTGACGATCTTCAGGTACGGCTTCCGCCGTCACGCCACCTACCGGGCCGCCGCCCTCGCCGGAGCGTTCACCAACACGATCTTCGGCATTCTCCGCGCGTACGTGCTGATCGCGCTGTGGCAGGCCAGGCCGGGCCTCGCCGGATACGACGTCACCGACGCGGTCACCTTCTGCTTTCTCACCCAGGCGTTCATCGGGCCCATGGAGGTGTTCGGAGGCGGCCTTCAGCTGGCCCAGCGGGTGCGCACCGGCGACATCGCCCTCGACCTGGTGCGCCCGGCCTCGCTCCAGATGTGGACCCTGGCCGACGATCTGGGCCGGGCCACGTTCCTGTTCTTCGTCAGGAGCATCCCGCCCGCGATCGTCGGCGCCCTGCTCTTCGGGATCCACCTTCCCGGGAACCCGGTCACCTGGGCGGCGTTCCTCGTCTCGATGGTCCTCGGCGTCATCGTCAGCTTCGGCCTGCGCTACCTGGTGGCCCTGTCGAGCTGCTGGGTGGTGGACGAGCGGGGCCTGCAGTCGCTGTCGCTGGTCATGGCGACCTTCTTCAGCGGCATGATCCTGCCCCTGGTGCTGTTCCCCGGCTGGCTCGGAACGCTGGCACAGGCGCTGCCCTGGGCGGCCATGGTGCAGGTCCCCGCCGACGTCTACCTCGGCAAGCGCGACCTCCTCGGCGCGCTCGCCTTCCAGGCCGTGTGGGCGGCCGTGGTGCTCGGCGCCGGCGCGCTCGCCACCCGGTCGGCCCGCCACAAGGTGGTGATCCAGGGTGGCTGAGCCTCTTCGAGGACGCCCCCGGCTGAAGGCGGGACCACGATGATCGAGATGGTGAGAGGCTACGCGCTCCTGGCCGCCATCTGGATACGCGCCTCCGCGCAGTATCCGGTGTCGATGGCGCTGCTCACGGCCGGCTCGTTCCTGGTGACCAGCCTCGACATCGCGGCGATCGCGGTCATCTTCACCCACACCGGCTCCCTCGGCGGCTTCACCCTGCCCGAGGTGATGTTCCTGTACGGCACCTCCGGCATATCGTTCGCGCTCGCCGACCTGCTCTTCGGGAACGTCGACAGGCTGGGCCAGCACATCAAGGCGGGCACGTTCGACGCGATGCTGATCAGGCCGGTGAGCCCGTTCGTGCAGATAGCGGTCGAGCGGTTCACCTTCCAGCGCCTCGGCCGCACGGCGCAGGCGGGGACCGTGCTCGCGATCGCCCTCACCCGGCTCCACGTGCCGTGGCAGCGCGCGTGGATGATCCCGCTCATGGTGCTCTGCGGCATCGTCCTGTTCACCGCCGCGTGGACGCTCAGCGGGGCGATCCAGTTCCTCCTGACCGACGCGGCGGAGGTGGGCCACGCGTTCACGTACGGGGGTGGTCAGCTCACGCAGTACCCGCTGAGCGTCTACGGGAGCGACCTCGTGCGCGCGGTGACGTTCATCGTGCCGCTGGCCTTCGTCAACTGGCAGCCGGGCCTGTTCGTCCTCGACCACCCCGATCCGATGGGGCTGCCCTACTGGCTGCGCTTCCTCGGCCCGGTCGCCGCGCTGACGCTGGCCTGCGTGGCCGCCTTCGCGTGGCGCGCCGGGCTCCGCCGCTACCGTTCGACGGGGAGTTGACAATGATCGAGCTCGACGGGGTGGGCCGTTCCTTCACGGTCCGCGGCAAGACGGGACGGCTGCGCCGGGACACGCGGGTCGTGCACGCTGTGCGGGACCTGTCCTTCGAGGTGGCCGCCGGGGAGTTCGTCGGCTACCTCGGGCCGAACGGCGCGGGCAAGTCCACGACGATCAAGATGCTGACCGGGATCCTGACGCCCACCAGCGGACGCATCCAGGTGGCCGGTCTCGACCCCTCCCGGCGCCGCACGACGCTGGCCCGGCGCATCGGCGTGGTCTTCGGGCAGCGGACGATGCTGTGGTGGGATCTGCCGCTCAAGGACAGTTTCACCCTGATCCGGCACCTTTACAAAGTAGATCAGGTGAAGCACCGGAAGCGGCTCGCCGAGCTGGTCGACGTGCTCGACCTCGGCGGGTTCCTCGACAAGCCCGTACGGCAGCTGAGCCTCGGGCAGCGCATGCGGGGCGACATCGCGGCGGCGCTGTTGCACGACCCCCCGGTGCTGGTGCTCGACGAGCCGACCATCGGGCTGGACGTGGTGAGCAAGGCGGCCGTACGCGACTTCCTGCGCGGGCTCAACGCCGAGCGGGGCACCACCGTGCTGCTCACGACGCACGACCTCGGGGACATCGAACGGCTCTGCCGCCGGGTCATGCTGATCGACCACGGCAGCCTGGCCTTCGACGGGACCGTCGCCGAGCTGAGGGCCACCGCCCCGGACGGCGCGTCGATCGAGGAGGTCGTCACCCGCCTCTACACGCGGGCCGTCCGGTCATAGCGGGGCCGGCCGGAGCGATCCGCTCAGTAGTAGCCGCCGCCGGCGGGCTCCGAGGTCTCCTCCTCGTAGTCCTCTTCCAGGTCCCTCTGGCGGCCGGCCCACCGCGAGGGCATCAGGACGGGGATGAACAGCGCGATGCCCAGCATCGCGAAGACCCCGGTGCCCAGCAGTTGCCGCATGCCCTTGCCCGCCTGGACGATCATCGGGTTCATGGAGGGGTCGGTCGGCGCGAGGCCGAGCGCGCGGGTCACGTCGAGCACGTAGATCACCGTCCACGCCAGCAGCACCATGGACGGCACGAACGTCGCGAGAGGTGAGACCCTCCCCGCCACCACCAGGCCGAGGATCAGGCCGGCCGCCAGCATCGCGCCGAGGCCGATCAGCGCCTTGGTGTCGCGCACCGGGTCGACGGTGCCCGTGGCGGCGTTGGCGGCGCCGGCCATGCCGCGTAACACGTCCTGCGAGGCCCATCCGGCGCCGACCAGGAGCACCGCCGTCACCACGACGCCGAGCAGCAACCCGAGAAAGTGCCGCATGGTCACCACCTCGTTCATCACAGAACCAGCGAACGCGGGCAACAGTAGCGACAAAACCCCTCAAGCGGCAGACGTCACATCGAGACGGTCCGAATGTGGATCACCACGAAGACAGGCGGTCCCCGGGCATGACACGATGTGGGACGTCATGCGTGCCCGCCTCCCCCTGCGCCTCGCGCGGTCGTCCGCCTTCACGGTCGTCTGCGTGACGCTCGCCGTGCTCGGCCACCGGGCGGCGGGCGGGTCGGGGCCCTCATCGTGGGCGGTGGCGGCCGGTGGCGTCGCGGTGACCGCCGTGGCCGTGCTCCTCGCCGGCCGCGAGCGCTCACCCCAGACGATCATCGGTTTCCTGGTCGGCACGCAGCTGTTCCTGCACCAGCTCTTCGGCCTTTCGGGGAACATCGGTTCCCCCCTGAGCGTCCATCTCTCCCACGGGCAGGGGCTCGGCGCCGACGTCGGCATGGTGGTCGCCCACCTCACCGCGACGCTGATCACCGGCTGGTGGCTGGCCAGGGGCGAGTCGGCCCTGTGGTCGGTGCTGCGCAGGCTCGGCACGCTCGCCGTCCGTCGGCTGCGCCACCTGCTGAGCCTGCTCGACGAGGGCACGGGCGGCCCCGTACGGCCCGTCGCCCGCGCCCCCCGGCACCTCGATCCCGCCCCGGTCAGGCGGGAGCTCCGCCACACGGTCACCAGGCGTGGTCCTCCACTTCCCGCCGCCTTCTGACACCTCGCGAGCCGCCGCCACCCGGCGGCGCGTCCCCTGACGCCCGCCCGGATCCCGGCGGCACGGCTCGCGCTTCCGGCTTCCCCCCTTGTACGAAGTGGAGATTTCCCGATGTCGTTGAGCTCTGCCGGCCGCCGCCTGGCCGCCGTCACCGCCGGTGCCCTCGCTCTCACCGTCGGCCTCGCCCTGCCCGCCCTCGCCCACGTCACCATCAACCCGGGAACGGCGGAGAAGGGCGGTTTCACCAAGGTCGCCTTCCGCGTCCCCAACGAGCGGGACAAGGACTCGACGACCAAGCTGGTGATCGACCTGCCGATCGAGCACCCGCTGCCGTTCGTCTCGGTGCGCCCGGTCCCCGGCTGGAAGGTCGAGGTCACCGAGAGCAAGCTGCCCAAGGCCGTCCCGTCCAAGTACGGCGACATCACCGAGGCCGTCACGAAGATCACCTGGACCGGAGGGAAGATCGAGCCGGGCCAGTTCCAGGAGTTCGAGGTGTCCATGGGGTTCATGCCCGAGGACACCGACCAGCTGCTCTTCCCCGCGACCCAGACCTACTCCAGCGGTGAGATCGTGAAGTGGGCGGACGAGCCGAAGGCCGACGGCACCGAGGCCGAGCACCCCGTCCCCACCCTCAAGCTCGTCGCGCCGGCGGCGGGCGCGGGTGACGACCACGCGTCGGGCGCCGCGACGACCCCCGCCTCGGCGGCGCCCACGCCGGCGGTCAAGGCGCGGAGCGACGCGCATGACGACGCGAGCGCCGGCGCGGACTCCGACGGGACGGCCCGGCTGCTGGCCGGCGTCGGCATCGCCGTCGGAGTTGCGGGCGTCGCGACCGGTGTGGCGGGCCTGCGCCGCGGCCGGCGTACCCCGCAGGCCCCGCAGGGCTGACCCGCGGCCGGGTCC
>NZ_JBFBIK010000099.1:0-28591 GCF_040685555.1 Sphaerisporangium sp. NPDC088356 | reverse complement strand
CGCCGACGACGGCCGGGCGCCGCGCGCCGCCGCCCGGCCCATGACCCGGCCCGTGACCCGCCACCCCGAGACGGAGGCACCGTGCCGCGTTTCGTGACCCGGCGCCTCGGCGCGCTGGCCGCCACGCTCCTCGTGTCGAGCTTCCTCATCTACGCGGCCATGTACGCCGCGCCCGGCACGCCCGAGAGCTTCCTCGTCCAGGGCAGGACCGTCAGTCCCGGCGTCCTCGCGTCCATCCGCGCGCAGTACGGCCTGGACGACCCGTTCCTGCTGCGCTACTGGCACTGGCTGACCGGCGTGCTCGGGGGCGACCTCGGCGAGTCCCTCACCACGCGGCAGGACGTCGCCTCGCTGCTGGTGTCCCGGATCCCGACGACCCTCTGGCTCACGACGTACGCCGCCGTTCTCATCGTGGTGTTCGGCGTCGGCGCCGGGGTGGTCGCGGGCCTGCGCGGCGGGGCCCTGGACACCGGTGTCCTGCTCGGCTCAAGCGTGGGGTTCGCGATCCCCACCTTCTTCGCGGCCGTCCTGCTGATGAGCGTCTTCTCCGTGACGCTGGGCTGGTTCCCGGTCTTCGGCGCGGGCTCCGGGCTCCCGGACCGCGTACTGCACCTGACGCTGCCCGCCGTGGCGCTCGCGCTTCCGGCGGCGGCCGTCGTCGCGCGCATCACCCGCACCGCGGTGGTGGAGGAACGCGACGCCGAGCACGTGTCCGTCGCGCTGGCCCGCGGCGTCCCCTGGCGGGTCGTGGCGCGCCGCCACGTCGTCCGCAACGCGATGCTGCCCGTGACGACGATCGTCGGGGTGAACATCGCGGCCCTGGTCGCCGGGGCGGCGGTCGTCGAGCACGCCTTCACCCTCGACGGCGTCGGCGCCCTGCTCATCAACGCGGTGCAGCAGAAGGACTTCGCCGTCGTGCAGGCCGTGGCCCTCGTCCTTGTCGCGGTGTTCGGAGTCGTCAACCTCGTGGTCGACACCCTGTACGCGGTGATCGACCCGCGCGTCCAGCTCGGAGGTGAGAGCGCGTGAGCGCCGGAACGCTCGTCACGCCCGCACGGCGGCGGCGCGGCGCCGGCCTGGCGGGCCGGCTCGGCCCGCTCGGCGTCACCGCCGCCGCGGTCGTCGCGCTGCTGGCCCTGGCGGCGCTGCTCGCGCCCCTGGTCGCGCCGTACGACCCCGCCATCGGAAGCATCGTCCAGCGCTACCTGCCGCCCGGCCCCGAGCACCTGCTCGGCACCGACCAGTCGGGGCGCGACCTGCTGTCCCGGCTGCTGTTCGGCGCCCGGACCAGCCTGGCCGGCGCGGCCGTGGTCGTCCTGCTCGCCGGTGCCGGCGGCACCGTGCTCGCCCTGGTGGCCACCTGGTTCGGCGGGCGCGTGGACGCTCTCGTCGGCCGCGTGCTGGACCTGCTGTTCGCGTTCCCGAACCTGCTCCTCGCGATCCTCGTCGTCGCGGTGTTCGGGACGGGCCTCGCGCAGGCCACCGCCGCGCTCGCGGTCGCGTACATGCCCTACACCGCCCGCGTGCTCCGCAGCGTCGCGCTGCGCGAGCGGCGGCTCGCCTACGTCCAGGCGGCCGAGCTGCAGGGTCTGTCCGGGATCGTGGTGACCGGGCGGCACCTGCTGCCCAACATCGCGCCGCAGATCCTCACCGGGGCGGCCATCAACTTCGGCTACGCGATGATCGACCTCGCCGCGCTGTCGTACCTCGGCCTGGGCGTGCAGGCACCGACCGCCGACTGGGGACTGATGGTCTCCCAGGGGCAGGACTCCCTGCTCCAGGGCCAGCCCCAGCAGAGCCTGCTCGCGGGCACGTGCATCGTCGTCGCGGTCGCGGCGTTCAGCGTCATCGGCGAGCGGCTCGGCGGCCGCGGGGCCGGAGGCCGGGCATGAACCTCCTCGAACTCGACGACATCCGTCTCGACGTGCGGCACCGCGGCGAGGACCGGGCGATCCTGCGCGGCGTCTCGCTGTCCCTGTCCCCCGGCGAGGCGCTCGGCCTGGTCGGGGAGTCCGGATCGGGCAAGTCGATGACACTGCGCACCGTCCTGCGCACCGAACCGCGGGGAGCCCGCGTCTCGGGCCGGGTCACGCTCGACGGCGAGGACGTACGGCGCCTCGGCGCCCCGGAGCTGCGCCGGGTCCGCGCCGGCGCGCTGGCGATGATCAGCCAGGATCCGAGGGCCGCGCTGAACCCCCTGCTGCGCGTGTCGCGGTTCCTCGTCGAAGGGCTCCGCGACGCGCGCGGCGAGACCCGGGAGGCGGCCGATCGCCGGGCGCGCGACCTGCTCGCGCAGGTCGGGATCGCCGACGTCGACCGCTGCATGGACTCCTACCCCCACCAGCTGTCGGGCGGCATGCTGCAACGCGTCGTCATCGCCGCCGCCGTGGCGGGCTCGCCCCGGCTCCTGCTTGCCGACGAGCCGACGACGGCGCTCGACGTGACCACGCAGTCCGAGGTCATGGCGATCCTCGACGACCAGCGCCGCGAGCACGGCATGGCGATGCTCTTCGTCACCCACGACCTGGAGCTGGCCTCGGCGGTGTGCGACCGGATCGCCGTGATGTACGCCGGGGAGATCGTCGAGATCGCGACCCCCGAGCGGCTCCACGCGTCGCCGCGCCATCCGTACACGCGCCTGCTGCTCGACTCGCGGCCCAGCCTCACCACCAGGGCCCCGGTTCTCCCGGTCATACCGGGACGGCCCGTGGCCGCATACGAAGTGCGGGGGCGATGTGCCTTCTCGGGCCGCTGCCCGTGGGCGGCGCCCCGGTGCCTGGACGGCGAGGTGCCGCTCGTCCACGGCGACGGCCGGGCCGTACGGTGCCATCGGAGCGACGAACTGGCGGCCGAGCTCGCCCGCACGACAGGGACGGAGGCCTCCGAGTGAGCGACCCCACCGGGAACGTCATCGAGATCAGCGGGCTGCGCAAGGAGTTCGGCAGCGGGCAGGGGCGGCGGCGCCGCACGGTCCGCGCGCTCGACGACGTCAGCCTGAGCGTCGCCGACGGCAGCTGCCTCGCGGTCGTCGGGGAGTCCGGCTCGGGCAAGACGACGCTCGCGCGGATCCTCGTCGGCCTCGAAAGCGCGGACGCGGGAACCGTCGTGCTCGCGGGGCGCCCGGTGGCGCGGCGGCCACGCCGGGCGGAACGGCGGGCCCGCGCGCGAGACGTCCAGATGGTCTTCCAGGACCCGAACGGATCCCTGAACCGCCGCCGCACGGCCGGCGCGGCCATCGGGGAGGTGCTGGCGGCCCACCATCGGGTCACCGGCGCCGACGCCCGCCGCCGCGTCGCCGACCTGCTCGACCAGGTCGGCCTGCGGCCCGAGCACGCACGGGCGCTGCCCGGCGAGCTCAGCGGCGGGCAGAAGCAGCGGATCGCGATCGCCCGGGCGCTCGCCGCCGAACCCCGCGTCCTCGTGCTCGACGAGGCCGTGGCCGCGCTGGACGTGTCGGTGCAGGCACAGGTACTCAACCTGCTGGCCGAGATCCGGCGGGCCCACCGGCTCACCTATCTGTTCATCACCCATGACCTGTCCGTCGTACGGCAGGTGAGCGAGGAGGTCGTCGTCATGTGTCAGGGGCGGATCGTCGAGCGCGGGAGCACGGCACGGGTGCTCGACGACCCGCGGCACCCGTACACCCGCCTGCTGCGCGACAGCGCGCCCCGGCCCGGATGGCGCCCCCGGCGCGCCGCCGGCACCCCGGAGGTGGGCGCGTGAGCCGCGAGCATCTGCGGGTGGAAGGGGCCGACCCGAGGCGGCGCGGGCATGACCGCGGCCGGCGGACCGGCGCCGAGATCGTCCGGGCCTGGGGGACGTACTCGGAGCTCTTCGAGACCGCCGCCACGGCCGCGGGCGTCAAAGTGGACGTCCCCGCCCTGGCGCTCGGCACCGTCAGCGCCACCCGCGCGTGGGCGCCGGAACTCGTCGCCGAGATGGAGGGGGTCGCGGAGGGGGCCGGAGTGCCGCTGTGGATGGTGGCCGCGCTCAACGCCCGCACCGAGATCCTCGCCGTCGCCGGCGCCCCCCGCGCAGGCGAATGCTCCACAGTGGTCCACACCGGCACCCGTACCCTGGGGGGCCAGACCTGGGACTGGCATGAGGAACTCGCCGGCGCCTGGCACATCCAGTCGGTGAGCGGCGACGCGCTGGGGTTCACCGGCATCACCGAGTACGGGATCCTCGGCAAGATCGGCGTCAACGAGGCCGGGGTGGGAGTGCTGTTCAACATCCTCGGCCACGAGGACGACGGTGCGGGCGGCGTGCCCGTCCACCTCGTCGCCCGCAGGGTGCTCGGTGGCGCGGCGTCCTTCGCCGAAGCCGTCTCCATCGTGAGCGACGCCCCGGTGTCGGCCTCCACCGTGATGACGATCGTGACGGCGGGCCAGGTGGCGGCCGTGGAGCTCAGCCCGGCGGGCGCCGCGACCGTCCGCCCCGACGAGGAGGGGTGGCTGGTGCACACCAACCACTTCCTCGACCCGGTGCCGGCCGCGGGCGAGCTCCGCGGGCGGCTCGAACCGGAGACCTACGACCGGTTCCGCGTGCTGGACGGGCAAGTGCACGGGCGGCGCGGCCTCGACGGGGCCGGCGACCTCGCCGCCCTGCTGAACGTCCATCCGGACGGCGGCGCCGAGGTGTGCTGCCATGCTCCGCCCTCCGGTCGCCTCGGCACCCGGTGGGCCACGCTCGCCACGATCGCCGTGGACCCCGCCGCCCGCCGCCTCCAGGTGCACGACGGCGGCCCCTGCTCCGCCAACCCCTCGACCTGGACCACCCTCACCCCACCACGCACGAAGAACTGACCGCGCCCCTCCCCGCACGGGAGTCGCCGTGTTAGTGGACGCCCGCCTCGCGCATGTCGCGGAGCTCGCGTTTGAGCTCCTTGATCTCGTCACGGAGGCGGGCCGCGACCTCGAACTGCAGGTCGGCGGCGGCCGTGTGCATCTGCTCGGTGAGCGACTGGACGAGCGACTCCAGCTGGGCGCGGGGCATCTCGCCCACGATGGCCTTGGCGTGCTGCCCGGTCTGGCGGGAGGACAGGCCGGGGACGGGCGCCTTGCCCCGGCTCTGCTGGCGGCCACCGCCGAGAAGCCGCTCGGTGTCGGCGTCCTCCCTGGTGAGGGAGTCGAGGATGTCGGCGATCTTCTTGCGCAGTGGCTGCGGGTCGACGCCGTTGGCGAGGTTGTAGGCGACCTGCTTGGCCCGGCGGCGGTTGGTCTCGTCGATCGCGCGCTCCATGGACGGCGTCACGCGGTCGGCGTACATGTGGACCTGGCCGGAGACGTTGCGCGCGGCACGGCCGATCGTCTGGATCAGGGACGTCTCACTGCGCAGGAAGCCCTCCTTGTCGGCGTCGAGGATCGCCACCAGGGACACCTCGGGAAGGTCGAGGCCCTCGCGGAGCAGGTTGATGCCGACCAGCACGTCGAACTCGCCCTGGCGAAGCTCGCGGAGCAGCTCGATGCGGCGCAGCGTGTCGACCTCGCTGTGGAGGTAGCGCACGCGGATGCCGAGCTCCAGAAGGTAGTCGGTGAGGTCCTCGGACATCTTCTTGGTCAGCGTGGTGACCAGGACCCGCTCGTTCTTGTCGGTGCGCTCACGGATCTCGTGGACCAGGTCGTCGATCTGCCCCTTGGTGGGCTTGACGATCACCTCGGGGTCGACCAGGCCGGTCGGGCGGATGACCTGCTCGACCACCTCGCCCTTGCTGCGGCCCAGCTCGTAGGGCCCGGGGGTGGCGGAGAGGTAGACGGTCTGCCCGATGCGCTCGAGGAACTCCTCCCACTTGAGCGGGCGGTTGTCCATCGCGGAGGGCAGGCGGAAGCCGTGGTCGACCAGGGTGCGCTTGCGCGAGGCGTCGCCCTCGTACATCGCGCCGATCTGCGGAACGCTCTGGTGCGACTCGTCGAGGACCAGCAGGAAGTCCTCGGGGAAGTAGTCGAGCAGGGTGTTGGGCGCGGTGCCGGCCTCGCGGCCGTCGATGTGGCGCGAGTAGTTCTCGATGCCGGAGCAGGTGCCGACCTGGCGCATCATCTCGATGTCGTAGGTCGTGCGCATGCGCAGCCGCTGGGCCTCCAGCAGCTTGCCCTGCTTCTCCATGGTCGCGAGCGACGTCTCGAGCTCCGCCTCGATGCCGCGGATCGCCCGCTCCATGCGCTCGGGACCCGCGACGTAGTGGGAGGCGGGGAAGATGTAGAGCTCGGGATCCTCGGTGATCACCTCGCCGGTGAGCGGGTGGAGGGTCGCGAGCTTCTCGATCTCGTCGCCGAACATCTCGATGCGCACGGCGAGCTCTTCGTACTGCGGGATGACCTCGATGGTGTCGCCGCGAACCCGGAAGGTGCCCCGGGTGAAGGACAGGTCGTTTCGGGCGTACTGCATGTCGACGAGGCGGCGCAGGAGCTGGTCGCGCTCGATCTCCTGCCCGACCTTGAGCCGGACCATGCGGTCGACGTACTCCTGCGGGGTGCCGAGCCCGTAGATGCAGGAGACCGAGGCCACCACGACGGTGTCGCGGCGCGTCAGCAGCGAGTTGGTCGCCGAGTGGCGCAGGCGGTCGACCTCGTCGTTGATCGAGGAGTCCTTCTCGATGTAGGTGTCGGTCTGCGGGACGTACGCCTCGGGCTGGTAGTAGTCGTAGTAGGAGACGAAGTATTCGACGGCGTTGTTGGGCAGCATCTCGCGCAGCTCGTTGGCGAACTGGGCGGCGAGGGTCTTGTTGGGCTGCATCACCAGAGCCGGACGCTGCAACCGCTCGATGAGCCACGCCACCGTCGCGGTCTTGCCGGTGCCGGTGGCACCCAGCAGGACATTGTCCTTCTCTCCGGCCTTGACGCGCCGCTCGAGCTCGGCGATCGCGGTCGGCTGGTCACCGGACGGGGTCATGTCGGTGACGACCTGGAAGGGCGCCACCCTGCGCTGCAAATCTGTTACCGGCCTCACGTCTCCATAACCTACGCGGAGCCACCGACATTTCCCGGCCCGGTGGCCGGTGGACCGGAATCCCCGTCCATTCGCCCTTCCACTGGCCCATCTTTGACCATCTCGTTACCATGACGACGGGGGCTGACCGAACGTCGAGGCGGGGCGGGGCGCCATGGAGCGCGTGGGGAAGTTCGTCGCTTGGGTCGGCAAGAACGCCGACGGTGTGATCGCTCTGTTGCTCGCCGTCTTCATCGCCTTCCTCGGGCTCATCCCGGGGGGCCAGATCCTCGGCCAGCCGAAGGGCGAGCTGATCAGCGGGGTCACCCTCGTGGTCCTCGGGCTGCTGACCGCCGCGATCCTGCGCGACCGCTGGCGGCAGGAGCCCATGGAGGAGACGATCAAGGAGAACTTCCGCACCACCTCCGGAGCGCTCGCCGGCCTGCCCGCACGCCTCGATCGCCTCTCCGAGCTGGAGGCGGTCGTCGAGAGCGCCCGGCGCGTGCTCGACAACCTGCAGATCGTGCAGGCGCTCAACAGCGCCGACGAGATCTCCAGGGCGCACGCCGAGGCCCGGCGCTCCACCGACCGCTGGATGTTCAAGGGCGGCACCGGCACGTACGTGAGGGCCGTGACGCTGCCCGATCTGGTCGTCGCCGCCCGGCGCGAGCGCAGGGCGCTGCTCGTGCGACTGGAGATCATCGATCCGACGCACGTCGGCGTCTGCGAGGCCTACGTGCGCTTCCGCCGGTCGGTGTCCGAGGCGCCCGACGGCACCGGGGAGTTCTGGACGGTCGACCGCACCCGGAAGGAGTCGTACGCGACGATCCTGGCGGCCTGCTGGCACCGGCAGCGGTTCAGCCTGCTCGACATCGACCTCGGGCTGTCGGCGACCATGACGACGTTCCGCTGGGACCTGTCGGCCAACCACGTCATCATCACGGTCGAGGACCCCAACCGCGCCCTGATGAGCCCGCGCGGCAGCTTCTACTACGACAACTGCGCCACCGAGTTGCTCTCCAGCCTCGACCAGGCCCGGCGGGTCCCGATCGAGGCGGCGAAGGCGGCGCTGCTCAGCGACGAGCCCACGGTCGACGAGACCCGCAGGCTCTTCGAGGTGCTCGGCCTCGGCCTGCCGAAGTCGTACGGCGACCGCGACGTGGTCGAGATCATCCGTAAGGCCATTCGAGCGAAGAACCCTTATGCGACATGAGATATGAAGATCTGTACGACGAGCTGACCTCGGGCGCGGTCACGCCCGCCCTCCCCCGCCGGACGCTGCGGATGCTGGAGGAGATCGCCGAGGGCAGGTCCGCGATCAGGGCGATCCGCCATCCGCTGGGCTTCGTCTGCCTCCCCGTGGAGCGCGGCGGCGAGCACGGCGTGTGCGTGCACCTCTGGTCGGGCGCCTTCCCGAGCCCCGGCATCACCACCTCCGAGGTCCACTGCCACAGCTGGGACCTGGTGAGCTACGTCCTGTACGGCCAGGTGCTCAACGAGCTCGCCAGCGTCGCCGACAGCGGCGCGGGCGCCACCCACCGGGTCTTCGAGGTGATCAGCGCCGGCGGGGTCGACAACATCAGCCCCACCGAGCGCACCGTGCGGTACACCGGGGGCAGGTCGGGGGTCTACCGCGCCGGCGACGTCTACACGCTTCCCGCGGGGGTCTTCCACCGCAGCGTGGTCCCCGAGGGCACCGACACGGCCACGATCGCGCTGGGCAGCGGGCGCCACGGCACCGATCTGTCCCTCGGCCCGCTGGGTTCGCGCTCCCACCGCGTGACCCGTGAACGCTGCGACGATGAGGAGACCGCGCGGGCCGCCCGGCTGGCCGCGGAGCACCTGGCGCGAACCTAGGAGGATCCCGTGGATCTCGATCACGCCCGCCGGGTGGCGGTGGTGGCCGCGGAGGCGGCCGGGGCTCTGCTCAGTGAGCGGATGAAGGGCGTTCTCGGGATCCGCTCGAAGGGCGGGGGCGACCTCGTCACCGATCTCGACCTGGCGTCGGAGAAGCTCCTCATCGAACGCCTCCAGGCGGCCTTTCCCGGGCACCGGGTGGTGGCCGAGGAGTCCGGCGTCTCGGGAGATCCCGACGGCGACTGGACCTGGCTCGTCGACCCGCTCGACGGCACCAACAACATCGTGATCGGCCTGCCGCTGTACGTCGTCGGGCTGGCCCTGTGCCACGGCGGCCTGCCGCAGCTCGGAGTCGTCCACGACCCCGTGGCCGGGCAGACCTGGTCGGCGGTCAGGGGCGGGGGCGCCTTCGGCCCCGACGGGCCCGTGCCGTCCCCCCGCTACCGGCCCACCCCGCACGGGCCGGTGCTCGCCTGGACGCAGGGGCACGGCGTCGCCCGCGACGATCCGGCCATGCGCGCGCTCAAGGCGGCACTCGACGTACGGGCACGGCGGGTGCTCCAGCTCTGGGCGCCCCTGCTGGGCTGGGTGATGCTCGCGCGGGGCGACATCGACGCGGTGGTGGGCTACCGGGCGGAGGCGGTCGACCTGCCCGGCGGGCTGCTGATCGCCCAGGAGGCGGGGCTGTGCGTGCGCGCCTTCGACGGGAAGCCCTTCGACGGGCATACGGATCTGCCCTCGCACAGGCGCAGCTTCGTGGCCGCCCCATCCGAGCTCGTCGACGACCTGCTCGGCCTGGTCACGGCATCCATGAGCTGAGCGGGCCCGAGGCCCGCCGGGGTCTCAGGCGGTGAGGAGCAGGGCCGCGACCGTGGCCGCGATGCCGGTGACGGCCAGGCACACCCCCGTGAGCACGAACTTCACCAGCGGCACCTTCACGGCGCGCCGGCGGCACCACTCGAACCACAGCAGAGTGGCCAGGGACGCCCACGGGGTGATCACCGGGCCGACGTTCGTGCCGATCAGCAGCGAGAGCAGCTGGTCGTGGTTGGCGGGCGGGATCACCCGCTCTCCGGCGTAGTACGCGGGCAGGTTGTTGACGATGTTCGACAACCCCGCGCCCGCCGCCGCGGCCCGGTAGTCCCCCGCGGCGTCGCCCGCCTCGCCGATGAGAGCCCGCATGAGATCGTCCAGTCCGTACCGGCTGAGCGTGGGCACCACCAGGAACAGCCCCGTGACGAAGACCAGGAGCTGCCAGGGGAGAAGCCCCCATGTGAGCTTAGAGCGGTCGCGCCAGGCGAAGGCGGCGACCACCAGGACGGCGGCCACTGCGGCCGCGACGCCGATCTGGAGCCCCGCGAGGATGGCCACGATGAACAGCACGCAGGCGACGGCCGCGACGCTGAACAGCACCGGGTCGCCCGCCGGGGGCTGGGGCGGCGGCACGTACCTGTCCTCGCCCCGCTCGCCGCGCCGCCAGAAGAAGATCCACAGGAACAGCATCGTCACGGCGATCGCGGTGACCTGCGGTGCCCACATGCGGGCGGCGAAGTCGCGCGTGGACAGCTCCACCCGGCCCATGGCCAGCAGGTTGGTCAGGTTGGAGACCGGCAGGAGCAGGCTCGCGGTGTTGGCCAGCCAGATCGTGGTCATGGCGAGGGGCAGCGGCGCGATGCGGGCACGTGGCGCCAGGGCGAGCATGACCGGCGTCAGCAGCACCGCGGTCGTATCCAAATTCAGAAAAATCGTGACAAACGATGCGAAAGCCGTACAAAGCAGGAAGAGGGCGAAGTAGTTCCCGCGTCCGACGATCGCCAGCCTGCCGGCGAGGACGTCGAAGACGTTCGCCTCCTTGGTCAGCTCGGCCAGCACGATCACCGCCGCCAGGAACAGCAGGAGCGGGCCGATGCGGCGGAGGTTGGCCTCGGCCTCGTCCGCGGGAAGCAGCCCCGTCGCCACGCACACCAGGCCCACGGCGAGCACACCGATCCGAACCCAGTCGAGGACCGTCAGCCGCCGTATCACGTAGGCCATGATCGCACACCGCTCAAATGATCAAAATCCTCGAAACCCCCGTCGGCAAGGGAGATAATGGCCGCCGGTGAACCCGCACGGCGGTCACGCTGTACCCCGCCGGTGGTGAGGTGCGACGAGTGGGAGTCCGCATGGACGGTCGGAACGGCACGCGGATCGAGATCTTCGTCAGCTACTCCCCCGCGGACGAGCGCTGGGCCACCTGGATCGCCTGGCAGCTCGAGGCCGCCGGATACCGCACCATGCTGCAGGCCTGGGACTTCGTGCCCGGCACGAACTTCATCGACTTCATGGACCGGGGCGTCAGCGAGGCCGGCTTGATCGTCGCCGTCCTGTCCAGAAACTACCTCGGGTCTCGCTTCGGACGGCAGGAGTGGCTGACCGCCTTCCGCGCCGATCCCGACAATCCCGGCAACCGGCTCGTGACGATCCGCATCGAGGACTGCCCGCTCGAAGGGCTGCTGTCCACGATCACGTGGGTCGACCTGGTCGGTGTGACCGACCCCGACCAGGCCAGGTCCCTGCTGCTCGGCCGCATCCAGCACACCCTCGCGGGACGGGCCAAGCCCGCCGAGCAGCCGGTCTTCCCCGTCGCGCCCGCCAAGACGATCCCGGGCACCGTGGTCCAGGAGGCGTCCGGCCGGGCCCCTGAGAGCGCCGGGAACGGCGGGGTCGCGCGGGCCGAAGTCCCGCGTGCCCCCGCGGAGCCGCACGTCCCGCCCCGGCGCAGGACGCCGGTGGCCCCGCCCGCCTTTCCCGCGGGCGGCGCCCCCCGCCAGGAGCGCTCGTCGATCACGCTGCTGCACGTCGCCGGGCCCAGGTTCGGGCGCGGGCTCGCCGAGGAGGACGAGCCGCTCGGCGCCGGCGAGCTGCAGTCGAGCGTGTGGGCCGACCTCACCCGCCTGGCCGACGCCGGCGTGCCCCGCCCCGACCTGCTGGTGGTCACGGGAGACATCACCGAGTCGGGCAGCATCCGCGAGTACGGCGAGGCGCTCGCGTTCCTGACCGGGCTCCGCGTGCTCCTCGGCCTGGAGCCCCGGCGGCTGATCATCGTGCCCGGCCCCCGCGACGTCACCAAGGCGGCGAGCCGGGCGTACTTCGCCACCTGCGAGGCCGACGACGTGGCGCCCGAGCCGCCCTACTGGCCGAAGTGGCGGCACTTCTCGGGCCTGTTCAAGGATGTCTACCAGGGGCTCGCCGACCCCGACTTCGACAGCGCGCAGCCCTGGAGCCTGTTCGCCGAGCCCGAGCTGAAGGTCGTCGTCGCCGGGCTCAACTCGACCATGGCCATGAGCCACCGCGAGCAGGACGCCTACGGGCAGCTCGGGCAGGCGCAGGCCGCCTGGTTCGCCGAGCGCCTGCGTCCCTTCGAGGAGACCGGGTGGCTGCGCGTCGGAGCCGTCGGCCATCCGCCCTCGGCCCTGCGGGACTCCGGCACGCTGGCGCGGCTGCTGGGCGGCAAGCTCAACCTGCTGCTGCACGGCGGCGGCCCGGACGAGATCGGCTCGATCGGCGACCTGCCGTGCGTGCCGTCCCTCGCCCCGGGACGCCACCAGATCATCGAGATCACCCCCGACGGTGTACGCCGCTGGGCGCGCGACCGGCCGGAGATCTCCCCGCCGGACGAGATCCGGTACGACCGGCGTGCGGTGCACGGAACGTTCCCCCCGGCCGCCGCCGTCGAGCAGGCCACGCTGAACCCCCTGGAGGCGCCGCCGGACACGGCCGGGCAGCCCGAACGGCAGGCGGACCCATCCAGCCTGCTGCTCGACCGGGTCGCCGAGGTGTGCGAGACGCGCAGCGACCGGGCCAAGATCCGCAAGGTGCCGGGCGAGCCGCCGCACCTGCTCGTCACCATGGCCGAGGACGGCTTCGTCCGCCAGCAGCTCATCGGCGCCCACGCCGGCCCCCTGACGGCCGAGGACGTCACGGCCTTCCTGCGGCAGGTCCACGCGGCCGGGCTGGAGCACGGCTCCGAGCTGGTGTACCAGGGGCCCACCCCGTCCCAGCTCATGCGCGACGACGCGCTCCGGCGCGGCGTACGGCTGCGCAGCTTCACCGAGTTCCAGGGGCTGCTCGACCTGTCCGACCACGTCGCCGACCAGACCGCCCGGCTGCGCGGCGACCGGCGCTACCCGCCGGAGCTGTACGTCCAGCAGCGCTACCGCGAGGTCGACCGCACCGGCCAGGGCGTCCGCGACGACCTCGCCGGGGAGCTGATGCGGCTGCTGGCGGCCGACCACGGCCGCTTCGTCCTGCTGCTCGGCGACTTCGGCCGCGGCAAGACGTTCGCGCTGCACGAGGTGGCGCGCAGGATCCCGGCCGAGCTGCCCCACCTGACGCCGATCCTCATCGAGCTCAGGGCCCTCGACAAGGCGCACTCGGTCGACGGGCTGGTCGCCGCGCATCTCGCCAACCACGGTGAGGAGCTGATCGACCTCAAGGCCTTCCACTACATGCTCCGCCAGGGCCGCATCGTCCTGCTCTTCGACGGGTTCGACGAGCTGGTCACCCGGGTCACCTACGAACGCGCGGCCGACCACCTCGACACACTGCTCCAGGCGGCCGAGGACAGGGCCAAGGTCGTCGTGGCCAGCCGCACCCAGCACTTCAAGTCGCACGCCCAGGTGCTCACGGCGCTCGGCGAGCGGGTCGGCACGCTGCCGCACCGGCGGGTGCTCAGCGTGGAGGAGTTCACCCCCGCCCAGGTCCGGGCCTACCTGGTCAACAGGTACGGCGGCGACACGCGGGCCGCCGACGACCGCATGAGCATGCTCACCGGCATCGCCGACCTGCTCGGCCTCGCCCAGAACCCCCGCATGCTGAGCTTCATCGCCGACCTGCCGGACGACCGCCTCCGCGCAGTGGCCCAGGCGGGCGAGACCATCAGCGCGGCCGGCCTGTACGCCGAGATCCTCGGTCACTGGCTGGTCTTCGAGGAGCGGCGCACCCACGTGCCGGGGGCGCCCGGAGGGCTGAACGCCGCGGAGCTGTGGCGGGCCACCACGACGCTGGCCCTTCGCCTGTGGGAGAACGGCGAGTCCTACCTCCAGCCGGCCGAGCTCACCGAGGTGGCCGAGACGCTGGCCGAGCTCGCCGACAGCCGCCTGTCGGTCAGCCAGACCGCTCACGCGATGGGCACGGGCAGCCTGCTCGTCCGCACCGACGAGGGACTCTTCGGCTTCATCCACTCCTCGGTGATGGAGTGGATGGTCGCCAGGCACATCGCGGGAACGCTCGGCGAGCACCTCGCGCGGCGGCCCCTGTCCGCGCTGATCGTCGACTTCCTGTGCGACCTCGCCGACACCGGCCGGCTGCAGGCGTGGGCGGGCAAGACCCTGGCGGACCCGGGCGCCGACGACGTGGCGCGGGCCAACGCGATCAAAATCACCACCCGCCTGCGCACGCCCGCCCGCGCCGACCTGCGCGGCGCCCGGCTGCACGGCGAGGACCTCTCCTACCGCGACTTCGCCGGCGTCGACCTCACCGGGGCCGATCTGACCGACGCTCAGCTCGTCGGGACGAACCTCACGCGCGCCATCCTCCGCGACGCCCGCTTGAACGGCGCCCGGCTGGACGAGGCCGTCCTCGCGGGCGCTGACCTGCGCGGCGCCGACCTGACCAGGGCCCGGCTCCCCCGTGCCGACCTCCGCGACATCGCCACCGAAGGCGGGCGCTGGGACCGCGCGGCCCTGATCGACGTCACCGCCTCCCCCGCGCTGGGGGCCGATCCGGCGCTGCACGGCGCCGCCATCGCGCCGGGCCACCCGGTGACGCCCGAGCTGGCCCCGCCGCAGGTCGGCGTCCCGTTCGGCTTCCACTTCCAGAGCAGCCGCCTGCCGGAGCCGGTCGCCTACGGTCCCGGCGGCGGCGTCCTCGCCGTCGGCACCGAGGACGGCGGGGTGCTCATCTGCGACAGCGTCACCGGATCGCCCCTGCGCACCCTCCACGGCCACCGCGGCCGGGTGTACAAGGTGACGTACGGGCCGGGGGTGCTGGTGACCGGCGCGAGCGACGGGAATGTCCGGGTGTGGGACGCGCTGACCGGCGAGATCCGCCACGTCCTCACCGGGCACCCCGAGGGGGTCTGGCCGGTCGTCATCAGCCCGTCCGGGGAGCTGGTCGCCGCGGGCGGGGCCGACGGCGTGGTCCAGGTGTGGGCCGCCGCCACCGGCGCTCACGTGGCCTCGCTGCCCGGCCACACCCCCCCGATCTACACCGCCGTCTTCCTCCCCGGCCGGCTCGTGACCGGCGACGCCGGGGGCGCCATCCGCGTCTGGGACCTGGACACCGGCAGGCTCAGCCACACGCTGACCGGCCACCGGGGCACCGTCTACCGGCTGGCGCTCAGCCCGGACGGCCGGATGCTGGCCGCGGGCGACCACACCGGGGCCATCAAGATCTGGAACCCCGCCACCGGCACGCAGCTGCACGACCTGCGCGGCCACACCGGGCGGGTCTACACCCTGGACTTCCACCCCTCGGGCGACCTGCTCGCGTCCGGTGACACATCGGGCGGCGTACGGCTGTGGGATCCCCGCCGCGGCGAGCCCTCGGGGGCGCTCCCCGGCCACTCAGGGGCCGTGTACCAGGTGCTCTTCGCCCCCGGCGGTGACACACTGGCCACCGGCGACAGCGACGGCATGGTGCGCGTCTGGGAGCCGGACACCGGCCGCCAGCGCGCCGAGCTCGCCGGCCACCGGGGCTCGGTCTGGCCGTTCGCCTTCCGCCCCGACGGCCAGCAGCTCGCGACGGCCAGCAACGACGGCACGGCCCGGCTGTGGGACACCGAGACCGGCCAGTGCCGGCACACCCTGCGCGGCCACGGCCGCCGCATCACGGGAGCGCGGTTCAGCGCCGACGGCACCATGCTCGCCACCAGCGGCAACGACGGCTACGTCCGGCTGTGGGACCCGCGCACCGGGCGCCGCCTGCGCGAGCTGACCGGCACCGCCGACCGGCTCATCTCCGCGATCTTCAGCTCCGCCGGCCCGCTGCTCGCCACCGCGAGCAACGACGGCGGCGTCTACCTGTGGAACCTCGCGGCCGGATCGTTCGAACGCGAGCTCAACGTCGAGACCGACCACGTCTGGGCGGAGGCGTTCAGCCCCGACGGGGAGATCCTCGCGACGGCCAACGACGACGACAGCGTCCGGCTGTGGTACCGCGTCTCGGGACGGGAGCTGTGCAACCTCGCCGAGCACCGGGGGCGCGTGCGCTCGATCGCGTTCAGCCCCGACGGCGCCACCGTGGCCACCGGATGCGACGACCGCATGGTGAGGCTGTGGGACGTCGAGTCAGGCAGGCGCCTCGCCACCCTCGAAGGCCACTCCGACCGGGTCTACGCCGTACGGTTCGACCCGACGGGCAAGCTCCTCGCCAGCGCGAGCAACGACGGCACCGCCCGCGTCTGGGAGCTCGGCCCCGGGGGCTCGCCGTCGTCCGCGACACCCCCGCACATCCTCAGACGGCACACCGGACGGCTCTGGGCGCTGGACTTCAGCCCCGACGGCACCGTGCTCGCCACGGGCGGGGACGACCTCGTCGTACGGCTGTGGGACACCGCGTCGGGGCGGCACCTCCACACGCTCGTGGGCCACACCCGCCGCGTCTGGTCGGTGGCGTACAGCCCCGCCGGCGACCTGCTGGCCAGCGCGGGAGACGACGGGGCGGTGATCCTGTGGAACGTGGCGGGCGAGGTCCCGGTGCGGCGGGCCACGCTCCTCGGGCTGGCCGAGGGATGGGCGGCGCTCAGCCCCGACGGCCGGTACAAGATGGAGGGCGAGATCGCCGGGCAGTTCTGGTACGTCGTCGGCATGTGCAGGTTCGACCCGGGGGAGCTCGACCCCTACCTTCCTGGCATCCGCCAGATCGCCCTCGACGCCGAGTTCTGACCGGCCACGGCTTGTGCCGGCGGCGCCGCTCTGCTTCACGGCGGCCGAAAGCCCGCCTGGCGGCTCCTGAGCGCGCCGCAGCTCCCCGCTCCGTCCCGGGTGACCCCTCAACGCCCCCAGCGGCCGTAGAAGCCCTGTGGGCGCCCTGAGGCCCATGCCGGTGGGCCCCCGGGGTCAGCCCGTCGCCGATTCGCGGCGCTTCTGGAGTTCTGCCCACACCTCGTCGACCCTGGAGTCCAGCCGGTCCAGGGAGCCCTCGTTGGGGATCACGATGTCGGCGATCTTCAGCCGGTCCTCCCGGGAGGCCTGGGACCTGATGCGGGCCAGGGCGTCCTCCTCGGTCATCCCGCGCAGCCCGACCAGCCGGCCCAGGCGCACCTCGTCCGGGGCGTCGACCACGATGACCACCTCGTACATCGGCGCCAGGTTGTTCTCGGCGAGCAGCGGCACGTCGTACACGACGACCGCGTCGCCGGGCGCGCCTTCCTGGACCTCGGCGACCCGCTCCCCCACCCTCGGGTGGACGATGGCGTTCAGCCGGCGCAGCTTGTCGGCATCGGCGAACACGATCTGCCCGAGCTTCTCGCGGTTCAGGGAGCCGTCGTCGCGGAGCACGTCCTCGCCGAACGCCTCGACGATGAGCGCGAGACCCGTGGTGCCCGGCTCGACGACCTCACGCGCGATCTTGTCGGCGTCGATGACCACCGCGCCGTGGTCCGCCAGGCGCCGGGACACCTCGCTCTTGCCCGACCCGATGCCGCCCGTCAGCCCGATCTTCAGCATGCACGAAGGGTAGCCAACGCTATGCGGGCTTGCGCATGTGCACCAGGGTCAGGTGGTCGTGGACCCGCTCCCGCCGCGTCTCGCGGTAGCCCAGGCGGCGGTAGAGCCGCAGGTTCCCCTCCGAGAGGTGGCCGGTGAACAGGTCGAAGGCGTCGACCTCGGCGCCCAGCTCCCGCTCGATGGCCCGGAGCAACGCGGTGCCGACCCCGCGGCCCTGCTGGTCGGGGGCCACCACGAGCCGCCCGATGATGCCGGCGCGGTCGGCGAGCTGCCCGCGCACCGCGCCGACGATGCGGTCACCGCCGAGGGCCTTCAGGACGGTCGCGGTCGCGATCGTCGCGCGCATCCGGTCGAGCGACTCCACCAGGGGGCCGATGAACGGGTCCCCGTACAGCTGCGCCTCGCTCACGTAGGCCGCCCGCTGGAGGGTGAGGATCTCCCCGGCGTCCTCGGGCACCGCCCGCTCGATCCGCGTCACCCGCCCACTGTAGGGCGTCCCAGGAGCACGAAGAGGGCCCCACCGAAGTGGGGCCCTCTCAGTGAACGGAACTCAGAGCGTCAGCTCTGGCCACCCGCCAGCTTCTCGCGAAGCGCGGCCAGGGCCTCGTCGGAGGCCAGGGCGCCCGCGGCCGGAGCCGTGCCGCCGGTGGACGACGAGGACGGAGGAGTCTCACCGGAGTAGGTGGACGGCCCCGCGGCCTCCGCCTCCTCCGCACGAGCCTTCTCGACCTGCGTCTTGTGAGCCTCGAAGCGAGTCTGGGCCTCGGCGTACTGCCGCTCCCACTCCTCGCGCTGCTTCTCGAAGCCCTCGAGCCACTCGCCCGTCTCGGGGTCGAACCCGTCGGGGTAGATGTAGTTGCCCTGCTCGTCGTAGGTCGCCGCCATGCCGTACAGCGTGGGGTCGAACTCGACGTCGGCACCGATCGCGCCCTCGTTCGCCTGCTTCAGCGACAGCGAGATGCGACGGCGGTCGAGGTCGATGTCGATGATCTTCACGAAGATCTCGTCGCCGACCTGGACGACCTGCTCCGGGATCTCCACGTGGCGCTCGGCCAGCTCGGAGATGTGGACCAGACCCTCGATGCCCTCCTCGACCCGGACGAACGCACCGAACGGCACCAGCTTGGTGACGCGCCCGGGAACGACCTGCCCGATCTGGTGGGTGCGGGCGAACTGCTGCCAGGGGTCCTCCTGCGTCGCCTTGAGCGACAGGGAGACCCGCTCGCGCTCCATGTCCACGTCGAGAACCTCGACGGTGACCTCCTGGCCCACTTCGACGACCTCGGAGGGGTGGTCGATGTGCTTCCAGGAAAGCTCGGAGACGTGCACGAGACCGTCGACGCCGCCGAGGTCCACGAACGCACCGAAGTTGACGATCGAGGAGACGACGCCCTTGCGGACCTGGCCCTTCTGCAGGGTGTTGAGGAAGGTCTGGCGGACCTCGGACTGGGTCTGCTCGAGCCAGGCGCGCCGGGAGAGAACCACGTTGTTGCGGTTCTTGTCCAGCTCTATGATCTTCGCCTCGAGCTCTCGGCCGACATACGGCTGGAGGTCGCGGACCCGGCGCATCTCGACCAGCGACGCCGGCAGGAAGCCGCGCAGGCCGATGTCGAGGATGAGACCACCCTTGACGACCTCGATGACCGTGCCGGTGACGATGCCGTCCTCGTCCTTGATCTTCTCGATCGTGCCCCAGGCGCGCTCGTACTGCGCGCGCTTCTTGGACAGGATCAGCCGGCCTTCCTTGTCCTCCTTCTGGAGGACCAGGGCCTCGACGTGCTCGCCGACCTCGACGACCTCGGCTGGGTCGACATCGTGCTTGATCGAGAGCTCGCGCGAGGGGATGACACCCTCGGTCTTGTAGCCGATGTCGAGCAAGACCTCGTCTCGATCGACCTTGACGACGGTGCCTTCGACGATGTCGCCGTCGTTGAAGTACTTGATGGTCTCGTCGATCGCGGCGAGGAAGGCCTCCTCGGAACCGATGTCGTTGACCGCTACCTGCGGGGTGCTCGAGGTGGCCTCAGTGCTGCTCGTCATGTGTGGAATTGCTCCGAACGCGGACAGATGTCGATGTGGCGGACGCGCGGCAGGCCCCTTTTGATCGCTCAAGCCGAGGATGGTCGGGATGACCCTTGGTCGACATGACCGAGCGCGAGCCCGCTCCGTCCGAGGCGCACGCGAGCCCACAGCGCAGCGATCAGCATATGAGAGTACGCGGGCGTGGTCAATCCGGCGCTCACCCAGACAACCCCGGAAGCCTTCAATAGGTGATCAACACCCCGTCGAGCTTTGCCTGGATCTTACCTCGAAATCGACGGGGGATGGAGACGTGCGCGGGGTCCCCGTCCGAGGTGTATCGCCTATCAGGGTGCTTGTGCAGCCACTCCAGCCAGTACTGGGAGCACCATTTCCGGCACTCCCCCTTTTTACCGTTCGACTGGATCCGCGGGATGTTGTACCGATCGAAGTCCTTCGCGTAGGGCGAAATCGCGGGCTCCGCCCCGGCGAGGAAAACGGCGTCGAAACGATACGAAGTGCCGTCCCACTTCCCCTCGCGCGCCGTCGACCTCTTCTTGGGCCTGCTGCCGTACGGCAGGGCGAACGTGGCCGACCGCGGGGCGCCGAGCTCCTTCAGCAGCCGCTGCTGGCGCACGATGCTCTCGGCGATCTTCTTCTTGGTCAGCAGGTAGAGGTCCGGATGGCGGAAGGTGTGGTTCGCCACCTCGAACCCGTGCTCGACCAGCCACTCCACGGCCGCCTTCTGCCGGTCGCGGTCGCGGAGGCCGAACGGGTCGGCGTTGATCCAGAACGTCGCCACCGGGCGGAAGCCCGGATGCCTGCCGGCGACGTCGTAGATGATCCGGACGACGGTGTCCTTCTTGGGCATGCCGTCGGCGCCGAGGGCGAAGTGCGAGGGGTGGCCGTCGTCGAAGGTCAGCACGACCGGATGGGCGCCGGCCGGGATGTCGACGGCGCCCGCCACGAACTCGGCGGCGGTGATCGGCACGTAGCCGTCCTTGGCCAGCTTCTCCAGCTCCGCCCTGAGCTGGGAGGGGGTGCGGTCGATGGAGGCCACGCGCTTCTTCAGGATCCGGTGGTACATCAGCACGGGGACCAGGCCCAGCTCGTTGGCCCCGACGTTCCTGGCCGACTCCGCGGTCGCCGTCACCGGTGGCGGCGGGGGCACCGCCGACGGCGCGGCCGTCGTCCCGGGCTTGGCGGCGTGCTCGGCGGTTTCCTCCTCATGCCCGAAGGGCAGAACCAGCAGCGCGACGACGGCGACGATCATGACACCGATGTTCACGATGCCGATGAGTGGTGTCAGGCCGGGTGCGCTGCGCACAAGTGGTCTCCTGGATCGGCGGCAGGTCGATTTTCGCCCTGGGACCGCCCAATGGCCGCGTCCCGAGCCGCGTACACACCTATCATGTGTTGAAATTTGATCGTGAACTGGAGCCTGCGCGCCTGCGGCCGACACGGCCACGTGACCTACGCCCCCACCGAGGAGGCGCTCCGGGAGCGCCTGCGTGCCGAGACGGCGCTCGGGGAGGCCTGGCGCTGCCTGCGCTGCGGGGATTTCACGCTCGGCGCGCCGCACGGCTCGGGCCCCGCCGGAAACGCTCCCATCGTGCTCCGCGGCAAGGCGCTGCGCGACGCCACGATCCTGCGGCTCCTCGCGGTGTTCCGGTGGGGCAAGGGGCTGCTGGTGCTGGCGGCGGCGTTCGGCATCTGGAGGTTCCGCGCGCACCAGGACGCGATCAGCATGGCCTTCGACGAGGACGTGCCGCTGCTGCAGCCGCTGGCCGACAAGCTCGGGTGGAACCTTGAGGAGTCGGGCGTGGTGCACACGCTCCGCACGGTGCTCGGCGCGGAGACCAGGACGCTGACGTGGATCGTGCTCGGCCTGCTCGTCTTCGGGTCACTGCTCACGACCGAGGGCGTCGGGCTGTGGCTGCTGCGGCGCTGGGGCGAGTACTTCGCGGTGGTCGCGACGTCGCTGTTCGTGCCGGTCGAGATCTACGAGATCGTCGAGAAGGTCACCTGGCTGCGCATCGTGATCCTGCTGATCAACCTCGCCGCCGTGCTGTACATCTTGCTGTCGAAGCGGCTGTTCGGCTTGCGGGGCGGGCACGCGGCCTACGAGGCCGAGCGGCACGAGACCAGCCTCCTGGAGGTGGAGACCGCCGCCCTGGAGGCCTCACGCCCCACCCGCCACCACACCGCCCCGGCCACCACCGACTGACCGCCGCCGGAGGCCGCCACCACCCCGGCGGCGACGCCGGGGGCGGCCTCAGTGGCCGGCGTCCTGCCAGGTGCGGCCGACGCCCACGGAGACGTCGAGGGGGACGCGCAGCTCGTACGCGGCGCACATCTGGGCCACGACCAGCTCGCGCAACCGGTCGAGCTCGCCGGGCGCCACCTCGAAGACGAGCTCGTCGTGAACCTGCAGCAGCATCCGTGAGCGCAGCTCCCGCTCGCGCAGCGCCCGCTGCACGTTGAGCATCGCCACCTTGATGATGTCGGCCGCGGAGCCCTGGATTGGGGCGTTGAGCGCCATGCGCTCGGCCATCTCGCGCCGCTGCCGGTTGTCACTGGTGAGGTCGGGAAGGTAGCGGCGGCGACCGAGGATGGTCTCGGTGTACCCGTCGTGCCTGGCCTGCGCGACGATCGTCGCGAGGTAGTCGCGGACGCCGCCGAACTCCTGGAAGTACTCGTCCTTGAGCGCGCGGGCCTCGGCGACGGGGATGCCGAGCTGGCCCGACAGCCCGAAGTCGGACAGGCCGTACGCCAGGCCGTAGTTCATCGCCTTGATGCGCGCCCGCAGCTCGCCGTCGACCTGCTCGGGCGGGATGTCGAACACCCGGGCCGCGGTCGCCTGGTGGAAGTCGTGCCCGGACTCGAACGCCGCGATCAGCGCCTCGTCGCGGGACAGGTGGGCCATGATGCGCAGCTCGATCTGGCTGTAGTCGGCCGTCAGCAGGCTCTCGTGGCCCTCGCTCACGATGAAGCCCTGCCGGATGCGGCGGCCCTCGGCGGTGCGGATCGGGATGTTCTGCAGGTTGGGCTTCTCCGACGACAGGCGCCCGGTCGCCGCGATGATCTGGTTGTAGGTGGTGTGGATGCGCCCGTCGTCGCCGATCTCCTTGATCAGGCCCTCGACGGTGGTGCGCAGCCGGGTCTGGTCACGGTGGCGCAGCAGGATCGTCGGCAGCTCGTTGTCGGTCTGCGTGGCGAGCGTCGCCAGGGCGTCGGCGTCGGTGGTGTAGCCGGTCTTGATCTTCTTGGTCTTCGGCAGCCCGAGCTTGACGAACAGGATCTCCTGGAGCTGCTTGGGCGAGCCCAGGTTGAACTGCTCGCCGACGACCCGGTGGGCCTCCTCGACGGCCTGCTTCACCGCGGCGCCGAACTCCACCTCCAGCCCGGCGAAGTAGTCGTGGTCGGCCGCGATGCCGTCGCGCTCGAGCTCGGCGAGCACGCGCACCAGCGGCAGCTCGACCTCGCGCATCAGCCGGATGCCGCCCCGGGGCTCTAGATGGGCCTCGAGCGCGTCGGCGAGCTCCAGCACGGCCTGGGCCCGGACGGCGAGATCCTGGCCCTCGTTGTCGCCGGGGTCGTCGAACAGCGCCGCCTGGCCGTTCGTCTCGGTCTCGGCGCGCAGCTCGCGGTGGAGGTAGCGCAGCACGAGGTCGTCGAGGGGGAAGGACCGCTGCCCCGGCATCGCCAGATAGGCCGCGAGGGCGGTGTCGCAGGTGAGGCCCTGAAGGTCGAGACCGTGGGCCCACAGGGCCAGCAGCGGGCCCTTGGCGTCGTGCAGGGCCTTCGGCCTGGACTCGTCGGCAAGCCACCGGCGCAGCGCGCCCTCGTCGGCGGGGCTGAGGCCCACCAGGTCGATGAACGCCGCGCGCTGGACGCCCTCGGCGTCGGCGGGGGCGGCGACGGCGATGCCGTCGAGCCTGCCCGTGCCGCTGCCGTAGGTGCCCTTGACCGCCAGGCCCGCCCTGCCCTGCGGCATGACGGCGAGCCACGCCTCGACCTCGTCGGGGCCGAGGGTCACCACCTCGACCTCGAACCCCTCCTCGGCCTCCGGCTCGGCCGTGCCGATGCTCTGGTAGAGCCGGTCGCGCAGCACCCGGAACTGCAGGGTGTCGAAGAGTTTGTGGATCTCGTCGCGATCCCACTGGCCCATCTTGAGGTCGGCGACATCGGCGTCGAGCGGGACGTCGCGCCGGAGCTCGGTGAGCTGGCGGTTGTGGATCACCTGGCCGAGGTGCTCGCGGAGCTTGTCGCCGACCTTGCCCTTGACCTCGTCGACCCGGCCGACCAGCTCGGTGAGCGAGCCGAACTCCTTGACCCACTTGGCGGCGGTCTTCTCCCCCACGCTCGGAATGTTGGGGAGGTTGTCGCTGGGGTCGCCGCGCAGGGCGGCGAAGTCGGGATACTGCTCCGGGGTCAGGCCGTACTTCTCGACGACGGCGGCGGGGTCGAACCGTGTCATGTCGCTGATGCCGCGGCGCGTCATCAGCAGCGTGATGCGGTCGTTCACCAGCTGGAGCGCGTCGCGGTCGCCGGTGACGATGAGCACGTCCATGTCCTGCCGGGCGCCGCGGTCGGCGAGCGTCGCGATCAGGTCGTCGGCCTCGTAGCCCGCGAGCGAGAGGTAGGGCACGCGGAGCGCGTCGAGCACCTCGAAGATCAGGCTGACCTGGCCGCGGAAGTCCTCAGGGGTCTCCTGGCGGTTGGCCTTGTACTGCTCGTAGGCCTCGTGGCGGAAGGTGGGCTCCGACCGGTCGAAGCAGACGACCACGTGGCTCGGCCGCTCGTCGCGAAGGACGTTGATCAGCATCGAGGTGAAGCCGTACACCGCCTCGGTGTGCTGGCCGTCGGTCGTGGTGAGGTTCGCGTCCTTCAGCGCGTAGAACGCGCGGTACGCGAGTGAATGCCCGTCGAGGAGAAGCAGGCGGTCACGTGCGGGGGTCGGTTCCTTCTTCGGCACACCCGCAGCCTAGTCTCCATGTACGACAGAACACCCCGCGCTGTGCAACTGGAGGCGTCCCCTTGACCATGATGAATCCCGAGGATCTCGCCCGCCTCGAACGCCTGTACGGGGGCGACTACAAGGGCACGCTGATCGACACCATGGGCATCGAGTTCATCGAGGTCAGGGCCGAGCGGGTCGTCGCCCGCATGCCGGTCGAGGGCAACACCCAGCCGTACGGCCTCCTCCACGGAGGCGCCTCCTGCGTGCTCGCCGAGACCATCGGGTCCACCGGCGCGGCCCTGCACGCCGGGGAGGGCCGGCGAGCCGTGGGCATCGAGATCAACGCGACCCACCACCGGTCGGCCACCTCGGGCCACGTGACGGGCGTCGCCACCCGCCTGCACGGCGGCCGCAGCGTCGCCACGTACGACATCGAGATCACCGACGATGAGGGGCGGCGCGTCTGCACCTCGCGACTCACCTGCATGCTTCGTGACGCCGTGTGATATTTGGTCTTTATCGGACCACGATTTGCGACTCTCTTTGCACGGGGGCCTCATAGCTCGCTAGCGTTGTGACGCCAGAGCCCGTGGGTGGTCGAGTAGACAACGTGTGCGGCCGGGGAAGCCCTACATGGCCCCAAAGATCACCCGCGGGCTCGCTGTGCCTTCCGGCCCCGAAACGGCCCGATCCCCGCGGGCCGGGGCCGGCGGGGATCGGTGCGTGCCTTCAAAGACGGTGCGTTCCTTCCAAAAGCCCGCGGAAGGCCTTCAGATGGCCGGCGGCGACGCGGCCGGGGCCTCGTCCTGGCCGGGCACGCCGTCGTCCTCCGAGTGGGTCGGGTCCAGCACCCTCTTGAGGAACGTGCGCGTGCGGGCGTGCTGAGGGTCGCCGATCACCTGGTCGGGCGGTCCCTCCTCGACGATCACCCCGCCGTCCATGAACACCACGCGGTCGGCCACCTCCCGCGCGAAGCTCATCTCGTGGGTGACCACCAGCATCGTCATGCCGTCGCGCGCGAGCTTGCGCATGACCGACAGCACGTCGCCCACCAGCTCGGGGTCGAGCGCGGAGGTGGGCTCGTCGAACAGCATGAGCGCCGGGTCCATGGCGAGGGCCCTGGCGATCGCGACGCGCTGCTGCTGGCCACCGGAGAGCTGCGGGGGGAAGGCGTCGCACTTGGCCGCGACGCCCACCTTCTCGAGGTTCTCCCGGGCGATGCGCTCGGCCTCGGCCCTGCCCCGCTTGAGCACCCGCCGCTGGGCGATCATGACGTTCTGCAGCACCGACATGTGCGGGAACAGGTTGAACGACTGGAAGACCATGCCGAGCCTGCGCCGGGCCGCGTCGATGTCGACGTCCGGATCGGTCAGCTCGACGCCGCCCACGGTCACGCTGCCCTTGCTGGGCTCTTCGAGCAGGTTGACGCAGCGAAGCAACGTCGACTTGCCCGACCCCGAGGGGCCGATGACACAGACGACCTGGCCCTCGTCGACGGTGAAGTCGATGCCCTTGAGCACCTCCAGCTCACCGAACGACTTGTGCAGGTCCTTGATCTCGACCGCGTGCGTCACCGGGGTCACCGTCCCTTCGCCTGACGCTTTTCGAGGCGGCCCGCCAGGTAGCCCAGCGGGATCGTGACGAGCAGGTACGTCAGTCCGACCACCAGGATCGGGGTGGCGTTGCTGGTCGTCGAGGCGAGGTCGTTGCCGAACTTCGTCAGCTCGACGTACTCCCCGCTCACGCCGAGGAACAGCACCAGCGAGGAGTCCTTGAGCAGCGACACGAACTGGTTGGTGGTCGGCGGGATCACGATGCGGATCGCCTGCGGGATGACCACCGAGATCATCGCCCGTGAGTGCGACATGCCGAGTGACCGCGCCGCCTCGCTCTGCCCCTTCGGGACGGCCTGCAGGCCCGCCCGGAGCGTCTCCGCCATGTACGCCGAGCTGACGATCGTCAGGCCGAGGATGCCCTGCCCGTACGTCCCTCCCGGGATCTGGAACCCGGAGAGCGCCAGCGGCAGGAAGAGGATGAACAGGAAGATCAGCAGCGCCGGAAGCCCGCGGAAGATCTCGATGTAGATGGTCGCGATCCAGCGGTACGGCCGTACGGACGACATCCGCATCAGAGCCAGCAGGAGGCCGCCGAGCGATCCGAGAACGAAGCCGCCCACGGTGTAGATGATCGTGTTCTTGAGCGCGACCGTGAACACGTCGGGGAGCGCCTGCTTGGCCACGTCCATCTTGGTGAAGTTCTCGGCGAGCCCCTGCCAGTTGGTCAGGAGGACGACGGTGACGAGCACCGCCACCAGGACGACGTACTGGATGGCGCGGCTGATGCGCTGCCGCTTACGAGGGCTGAGCCTGGCCCTGCCGGGCAACTGCCCGGCAGGACCGGCAGGCCCGGCCGTCATGGACTGATCGGTCATGGATCAGGTTCCGAGCTCGCCGGGCTTCTTGCCGAACCACTTGACGTAGATCTGCTCGTACGTGCCGTCGGTCTTGGCCTTGGCGATCTCCTCGTTGATCACCTTGACCAGCGCGTCGTTGCCCTTCTTCAGGCCGACGCCGTACTGCTCACCGGTGTCCAGGCTCGCGATGAGCTCGAACTTGCTCGCGATCTCGGGCTTCTTCAGCCAGGTCAGCACGACGGGAAGGTCCTGGACGATCACGTCGGCCTGCCCGGACTGGAGGCCGAGCAGCTCCTTTGGGGAGTCGGCGAACTCGGTGGGGTTGAGGCCCTTGCTCTTGACGTAGTCGAGACCGGTCGTCGAGGCCTGGGCGCCGAGCTTGAGCCCCTTGGCCTTCACGTCGTCGAGCGACTTGGCGCCGGTGCCCTTCTTGGCGAGCAGCGCCTGGGTGGCGTCGAAATAGGGGTCAGAGAACAGAAGATTCTTCTGGCGCTCCGGAGTGATCGTCATGCCCGCCGCGGCGACGTCGCACTTGCCCGCGTTGAGCGCCGCACCACTCTTGATCACCGCGAAGTCGATGTCAACGATCTCCTGGGTCACACCGAGCTTCTTGGCCGCGAGGTCGACGATGTCGACGTCGAAGCCGACGGTCTTGTCACCCTGCTTGAACTGGAAAGGCTCATAGGGCAGGTTCGTGCAAGTCGTCAGCTTGCCCGGGTGTATCAACTTGATCCCCGCGGCCGACGCGCTGCCGGCGGGGGCACTGGAGCTGGTCGCACTCGTATCAGATCCGCCACCGCAGGCGGAGAGAAGGAACGCGGCGCTGACGGCCAGCGCCCCGATCGAGGTCATACGGCGACGCCTGGGCCAAAAGACCACAACGTCCTCCTCTTTAGCTGTATGTCGGAGTTAAGTTAAGTTACCGTAACTGTGGCCATGGTCCCGCACCTGGTCACCAGGGGTATTACCGGAATGAAACGATCGCACAACACATGACACAGCCTGGCGCTCCTAGCAGAGGGGCGAGCTAGGGTGCCACCGTGCGAGCGCCTGTGGTTGTGCTGGGCTTCATGGCTTTTGCCACCATCTCGCTGTCCGGCTGTTCCAGCGGACCCGCAAAGCCCGCCCCGAGCCCCTCCCCCACGTATGTGGTCCCCGCCGAGACCGCGCGCCCCGGCGAGACCGTGATCACGGCGAAGCCGGTGGTCGACGGCCAGATGCGGTTCCGCGTCCTTGGATTTCACGACGGCATGCCGAGCATCTTCGGTAGCCACGCCGAGTGGAACGCCAAGGGCCAGTACGTCCGGGTGCGCGTCCTCATCGAGAGCACCGACCGCACCAACCAGGTGTTCGACGCCAAGCAGCAGCTGCTGGTGGCGTCCGACGGGCGCACCTTCTCGGTCGACGACGCCGCCCAGACCACCAAGCGGCAGCCCGGCCGGCTCCCCGTCGGCAGCTTCGTGCGGATGGAGTTCGACCTCTGGTACGACGTGCCCAAGGACGTGAAGATCACCAAGATCCGGTTCTTCGCCGATCCGCCCCTCGGGGCCATCGGTCCCTCCAAGGGCGTCGACGTACCGCTGCGCTGACCGGCGGGAGCCTCCTCGTACAGGAGAGTGTGCCGGCCCGGCCGGGGGGCGCCGTGCCCCGGCCGGGCACGCGGGTGAAAGGGCCGCGCCCACGGGGAGGCCGTCCCCCCACACA